>CAZIGP010000620.1:2030-3515 GCA_964538425.1 uncultured Pirellulales bacterium
CTTGTTGTCCGCCGTCGCGGGACTGCCTTTGTGAACGCTCTTAATCGTAGGAGGTGCTGATGAGGCCGTTCTTCAATTAAACGAGCAAGCCGCCACACGCTTGCTATGCCCGCACAGATTTATGGTAGTTCCTGGCGCGACGCATTTGTTCGAAGAGCCAGGCGCACTCGAAGAGGTGGCACGACTCGCGGCTGACTGGTTTCGAAGATACTTCGGTGTCCTGGCCATGTAGAATTGCACATGTATCGGGCTTGCGCCTTTGTGACGGAGTAAAAGTTATGTTTCGCAATCGTGAAGATGTCCGGATACGATCGAAAACAAGACTTGCATGATTGAAAGAGCACGAATCTGAGGCGAAATGATGAAGATAGCCATTGTGTACAAATCAATTCATCACAGTAACACGCGTCGCGTCGCGGAAGCGATGGCCGCTGCTCTGGGAGCGGAGATCTACACCGTGGAGAAGGCTGCCGCTCTCGACGCCAGTCAGTTCGACGTTGTGGGACTGGGGTCGGGAATCTATTTCTATCGGCATCACCATGAACTGAGGCAGCTAGTGGCAACTTGGCCGAAGGTGCCACTAAAATCGTTCGTCTTCTCCACGGCCGGGATTTCGTCTTTGTCTTCTTGGTGGCATGCCAGCTTGGTGTGGTTGCTGCGCCGCCGGGGGAGCGAGGTCATTGGGGAGTTTTCCTGCCCTGGGTTTGATACCGTTGGCCCGCTGTGGCTTATCGGCGGCCTGCATCGCGGTCGGCCAAGCGAACATGATCTGGCTCGGGCGGCAGAATTTGCCAGGAGCTTGCTGGTAACTCGGGCGTCACTACAGAGCAGTAAGGGGGGGATAGCGAGGTCCCGGACTTGAAGCGGTATTCGCCTGCAGACTTGGACGATGACGTCGCCAGCCAAACCGGCGGCATAGCTCAACGCTACAGTTCAGTGAAGCGATAATCAGTCGGTTCGGTCGGTTTCAAAGATTCCGATAGACTCTTTATTAGGAGGATCAATTATGTCGCCTACTCGAATGCTTGCCATGTTGTTGCCAATTGTATTTTTAGCAGGATGCGCATCAAAAGACGAGGGATTCACTTTGCCGGCAGGAGATGCCGAGCGAGGTCAGAGAGCCTTCGTGGACTTCCGGTGTTTCGATTGCCATGACGTACACAATGTCGAACTGCCACCGCGTACGGAATCCGAAAAGACGATCATCAAATTGGGCGGCGAAGTGACACGTGTTAAGACGTATGGCGATCTGGTCACGGGAATCATTAATCCTTCACACCGGTTAGCGAAGAGCTATACCCCCAGCGAGAGTGCCCAAGACGGCAAATCACCGATGAAGGTATATAACGACGTCATGATCGTGGCACAGCTAGTCGACATTGCCACTTTCTTGCAGGAGCATTACAAGCTGCGACCTTACGAACCGACGCGATATCCCACGTATCATTATCCAGACTATCCGTTAATCAAGTAGAAGACGCGCGC
>CAZIGP010000621.1:0-3511 GCA_964538425.1 uncultured Pirellulales bacterium
CCGTAGAGAAAGTCTTTCACGCCTTGTTGACCGCAATCGATGCTTTGCCCAACCATCGTCAGCCTACTGCTGCTTGTGCTTAACTTAACTTCTTAGTTGCTAAAATCGCCCGCATGTCGCACACACACCCCGTCACCGTCGAACAACACCTCTTAGACCAACAACGGCTGCATTTTCCCGACGCCTCAGGAGAATTCTCCTGGCTGCTCTCGGGAATCACGCTAGCGACCAAACTTGTCGCTGCGCAAATTCGTCGCGCAGGGTTGACCAATCTCCTGGGCGCAACGGGCGATCAAAACGTCCAAGGCGAAACCGTGCAGAAGCTCGATGTCTTCGCCAATAGCGCGCTCCTTTATTGCTTGGGAAATCGTGGCAATGTCGGTGTGCTGGCCTCCGAGGAAAATGAAGAACCGGCCGTCGTCCTCAAAAATCCCACGGCCGGCCAATACGTGGTTGTTTTCGATCCGCTCGATGGCTCCAGCAACCTGGACCTCAACACCAGTGTCGGCACCATTTTTTCGATCCTCCGCCGCGACATCAACAACTCGCACGATCCAGGGCACGATGTTTTACAATCCGGCCTCAAGCAACTGGCGGCGGGCTACGTCCTCTACGGTTCTTCGGTGGTCATGGTTTACACCACGGGCCACGGTGTCTTCGGCTTCACGCTCGATCCGTCGATTGGTGAATACGTCCTGAGTCACTCCAATTACAAACTCCCCGAGCGCGGCACTTTGTACTCGGTCAACGAAGCCAATGCCGATAGTTTTCCTGAGTATTGCCGGCGTTATCTCCACTGGCTCAAATCGGGCGAAAACGGCACGGTTTATTCCTCGCGCTATATCGGCTCGCTGGTGGCCGACTTTCATCGTACGCTGCTCCGCGGCGGCATCTTCCTCTACCCGCCAACCCAACAATATGGCAGCGGTAAGTTGCGTTTGCTCTACGAAGCCAATCCAATTGCTTTCATTGCCGAGCAGGCCGGCGGCATGGCGAGCAATGGATGCAAACGGATTTTGGAGATCGAACCCACCGACCTGCATCAACGAACTCCGCTCTTTGTAGGCGGCCGTTACGAAATGGAACGGCTGCATACATTCGCAGCCAACTGCGGGCACTCCTAAACGCTTTCTCCTGCTTAGTGCATGCACTTTGCCGGTTGACGAAATTTCGCAAAGGGTGGCACGCTCTGAGCTTGCGAAGGGCGTGGTCAAACCTAGACGGTCTTGAAACAACTTCTTACCAATTCTTGATCCTTCTCGATCTGCCCGATCGATCCGAATCGTTTTGCCGCAGGAATACGGGCCCATTGACGAAATTTCGCGATGCGGCGATAACGGACCAATCTCATTCCATGAATGGAGTATTTCGCTTGAGTGGAACATTGACCGAACCGATGGATGCCAAAGGATTAATGCGACGCGCGGCCTACGATGCTCGCAATGCCCAGCCCGAGAAGGAGCGGGTGAGCGAACTTGCCGTTGCAGCGCTCGTCCAGTTGCCAGAATACAAGGCCGCACAAACGGTTCTCTGGTACCTCGATTGCCGCTCGGAATTGCGAACGCGACAGGTGCTGCCCGCCGCGTTGGCCAGCGGCAAGCAAATTGTCGTTCCTTATTGCACCGTCGATGAATCGGGCGCCAACAAGCTGGGCCTCTGGTGGCTCGAGTCATTGGATGAACTTGTCGTCGGAAAGTGGAAAATTCTGGAACCGCCGCGCGATCGTTGGAGTGAAGCCAAGAAAAATGTCGCGCCCGAGCAACTCGATTTGGTGATTGTCCCCGGTGTAGGGTTCAGCCGCGACGGTGGCCGCATGGGAAATGGCCAAGGCTACTACGATCGCTTGCTTGCCCGCGTCCGCACCGATTGCCTGCTGATCGGGCTTTGTTACGAATGTCAGTTGTTCGACGATTTGATTGTCAGCCCGCATGATGTCTTCATGGACAAGGTCGTCACCGAGCGCACCGTTTACGAAGGCCGAGGGCGGTAAAAGAACCGGACTCCGCATTACGTGGCCAAGAGAATTACGTAGGCGACAGAATTAGGTAGCCAAGGCTTTTCATGTCCGCGATTATCGATGACACCTACGCTGAAGCGTTCCGCAGTTTGTACGTCGAATTTCTGATCACGGCGCGCGATCCTCAGTGGGTTCAACACGCAGCCGTCGCGGCAACCGGCAATGCGTCGAGCACGATTTTCTGCGATTGCGAAGCAGGCGTCGATCGATTCGTCGGCCCCGGCTTTGACGAATCGTTCATCACGCCCGACGGCCGCCCGGGCGCTATCGTCCAGTTGCATGTCCCCCGTTTTCGTAAAGATCGAGTCGCAGCTTTGGAAAAAGCGGCCCTGGTGCGCATTAGCCAAAACGTGCTCACTTGCCCAACCGCTGCCTGTTTCAACCTCGTCGATTCCGAAAATTATTATCGCATGGGCAAAAAAGTTGCCTTCTTCGGCGATGGATTCCAAAAGCGAGTCGAACGATTCAGTCGCAAAATGTGGTGGATTCCAACGCTCGGTGGGGAGTTCATCCTCGATCGCCGGCTCGGCTATGCCGACGGCGTCATGGGAGGCAATCTTTGGTTCCTCGGCAAAGACGAAAACTCTGCGCTGGCTGCCGCCGAAGCCGGCGTCGCTGCCGTTCAAAATTGCCCGGGCGTGATCATGCCTTTCCCCGGTGGCATTGCCGGCAGCGGATCGAAAGCGGGCAGTAAGTACAAATTCCTGTTCGCCAGCACCTACGAAAAGTTCTGCCCACAACTGATCGACAATCCCCAAGCCGATTCGCAACTTCCAAGCGGTGTTGGCTCCGTGATGGAAATCATTCTGAACGGCCGCAACCTCGACGAAATAATTCATGCCACCCACGCAGCCATCGAGGCCTCAAAAAACACCCCCGGCCTCCTGCGCATCTCCGCAGGAAATTACGGCGGCCGCTTAGGCAAAAGCTTTATCTACCTGCATCCCGATAAGCAGCCTGCTGAAGTCTAATGAGCAATTAGCGATTAGCAAGATGCTGGATAACTGCAGTTTAGTCATCGGCAATTAGCCATGTACGTAAATTGGCGGCTAGCTAATTCGATACTGATTTTGATTGCCAAAGAACGGTGCTATTGTATCGGATGTACACTATAAATCAAGTAAGCAGTAGGCGGTGAATATGGAGTCAGGGGACAAAAGTGTGGAATGGGGAATGCGGAGTGGGGAATGAATGAGGAAGTTGGGCAGATCGATTTATAAGCTTTGCTGATGTCCCACGAAGACCACGATGTCCACGAAGATTTGTGCTTGCGCGAGTGATGCCTTCGTGGGAACGTGCCTGTTTGGTCTGCCTAGGTTGCCTGATTTGCTGTTCCGTCAGAATGTATCCATGTGTTCATATTAGGTAAGAGGCGAAGGTTAGGGACAGGGTGACGCCACGAAGGCTGCGAAGATTGGGGTCGTGTGCGCGCCATCTTCGTGGGGCCATTGTCGGCCTAGGTTCGCCATTTTGTCTAAGTATACAAATGTTTCA
>CAZIGP010000622.1:0-3269 GCA_964538425.1 uncultured Pirellulales bacterium
AACCTTCGCTATGGCATTTTTTCAGTTCGACATGTTCAGACTTTGATTCACTTTTTAATTATTGCTAAGGAGTAAAACGCTCATGAAGCTTTGTATTTCAGTAAAATTTTCAATTCCACTTGCTCTGCTTGTTGGCTGCATAATCACCGACACAGTTTCGGCAGCATTCGTAGTTCCCAATAGCGCCACTTCTCCTTTCGAGGATTGGAGCCGAAACGCGGCCGATTCAAGCTACGCTGAGTGGAATACTTTCACGGTGCCAGTCGGAGCGCCGGGCAATGCGCCGGATGTTGGATCGTTCGGACCTTCGGGAGCCAACCTTGTGCAGAATGCTACGTCGGCTTTCCTCACGAGTAGCGGCAACATTTACTCGTTCGCAGAACCGACCGATTTTGACATCACGCTGCCGAACTACGGTTATGGCACAGGCTACAGTACCCGCGTCGTTGCCCAAGTCGCAACACTCGGTTCGCCATTGCTTCAAAGCTCGCTGAGCCTGAGCTACTTCGATGGTAGCCAAACGCAGCTAGCCCCTCTCACGTCGGCAACGGTCGTTTCGACTCCCGGCCAGGGGACAAACGACGAGTGGATGATCGTATGGGATGTACCCAGCTATAACCCTTTGTCGTTTTCGTTGGAGTTTAAAGCCAGCGGATCATCGATGAGCTTCGACCGATTGGCCGTCGACACGTTTGCCCAGGCTGTTCCAGAGCCGGAGGCAATTGCCCTGGCAATTTTGGGCGTTTGCGGATTGTGTTTCGCCGTTTGGCGACGCCGATCGCGGCTGAACATTGCTCAGGCTTAGTCTGAAAGAGTCTTTGGGCATGGATGCCCATAAGGCTCTCTTAGTAAGCCTGAGAACCAGCGTGCTGCAAGTTAATGATGTTGCCGAGCCGGGCAATCATTCGTGAAGAGTTCCCGCTGAGCTTGCTGCCTCCTGAGTAGTATTCATGCGGCTTGCCATTTGCAAAATGACTGGCAACGAATATGGTCGCGCACCATTATCGAGGCAAGTAGGAATTCTCAATAATTACGCGATGACTCCAACAAGTTGATACCTGTTCAAATTCCTGAGCGGCAATAAAACACCGATGCCAATGAGATTTCTTGGCAAATTTCGATAAAAGTAAATTCACCGAGACGTTCGCGTTCGGTCTTGCCGTGCGTGAAGTTGTTCGCGGCAAGCAGACCAGCGACCTAAGTCGCCGACGGCTTCAAAAATTGCCATCATGCGGCGTAGTTGGCAACTACAACCGGCTTCTGCGGGTGGCATGTCGCGTAGCAAATCGTAGGCTTCCTGATGATTGCCATCCGCAGCTAATAGAAATGCGAGGGTAGAACAGTAAAATGAGCAGTCCGGAGATAATTCCACGACTTGTCTCATCAATGGAATCGCCACCTTTGCAGGATATCCGAGCCGGCAGATGTAAAACACCATGCCAAAGCGAGGCTCTGACCGCGATGGTTCTTTTTGTGAAGCCAATCGGCAAACCTTGAGCGCAGCTCGAAAATCCCTCAACCGGCCAAATCCAGCCGCGATCGTGGCTAATATCTCGACCGGGCAATCAGGATTCTCAAGTAGATGCTGGTAGAGCTTGCGTGCATGGTGTTCTCGTTTAGATTTGGCGTAGCAATCCGCCAGCATACACTCTTGCTCGGCGGAAAGTGGCACGAGCATGCCTGCATGTTCTAAAGCACTGGCAGCCGAACCAAAGTTGCCATTGCCATATTGTGCCAGTCCGCTCAATCGCCACAGTTGGCCATCGTCGGTATGTTGCGTTAGAACTGCAGCGAGTAACTGCTGAGCTTCCAAAAATTTCTTTTCATTCAGAAGTTGCTCCGCACGTTGCTTGATATCAAGAATCTCAGGCATAGTTTGCAATCTCCAATGGATGAAGGGAAAGTAATGAAGAAACGCCAGAAAATCACGCGGCGCCTTCCTGAGGAACCTCGAACCCTAATTCTTGAATTACTTGCAAGAGCCAAGCCTGAATTCACTCATCGGTTAATTCCGACTCGTTATCCTCGTCCAATCCCAATCCCAGAAAATGGTTTTCGTCGTACAATCCCTGAGACTCTTGAAAGCTATAACCCTCGGTCGACCAGATTCCCACGAGTGTCGCGCCTCGTGATTTCAGCTTTTCCCAAAGTTCTCCCATCGCATCGAGGAAGTTGTACGGGTATCCTTGCGCGTCTCCCATGCCGAAAATGGCCACTTTCTTGCCGGTGAGATCAATCCGGTCGAGTTGAGGTAGGAATTCGGCCCAATCGTCCTGCATTTCGCCGATATTCCATGTAGAAACTCCCAAGAATAGGACATCACATTCGGTTAGTTCTTCGGGCGAAGCTTTGCTGACGTCGCGAATTGTCGAGGCAAATTCGCCGAATTGTTCTTTGATCTTCTCGGCAGCTGCCTGTGTGTTGCCGGTCGAAGACCCGTAAAAGATGCCGATGATCATGGTGAACTCCTTTCGGCCGTTGTCGGCCGGTTCGTTGAAGGCGCAGTAGTCAACTCGAAATCGAATGTCGTTATGCCGTCAGGCACGTATTCAATGGTGAACGGCGAATCATGAGAGTAGCGGCTGGGAAACGACCGGCGCACGGCGGCGGCTGGTCGACGACTTTGGGAATGCGCTGCCGAAAGGAGCGGTGGGTTATCGGCAATGTCCACACGATATTTGCCGGGCAACAAGCCAATGTCACTGGGCAATTGATAGTTGCCTTCCAAAATTTCAGCACCGGTTTTTTTTCGACCTGCATCAAGCGGAACAAACAGAATCACTGCTTCATTGAGCGGCTTTCCATCCAGTGTGACACGGCCACTGGCTGCAACTGGCGCGGTACCGCCGCAGCCAGCCATGTGAAATACAATTACACTGGCCGCGCCCACCAGTAATGCAAATTCAAAAAACCGTAATCGTTTTGCCATCGTTGCGTTTAGCCAGCCACTTAAGTGTGTCAGGGTGTGTTGTCTCCACCACGAAGCGAACCGATCCATCGACCATCCCCATGTTGACGCCTGCCGGATGATCGCTACGAAACGTATTCAGTTCCCAGAAACCTGTTACGACGCGGTTGCTGTTGAATACCCCAGCCGTCGTGGCTGTACTAGAAAAGGGATAACTCGACGCCCATTGAGTGGTTCCTCCGACGAGGCCACCTGGAATCTGCCCCAAACCATAGTCCAGGTCGCCTAACATAAAAGTTTTCGAGGCACCATCCTGGTTGGAAATTTCCACGATGCGCGTCTTGCCCTTCTCGGAATCGAT
>CAZIGP010000622.1:3279-3508 GCA_964538425.1 uncultured Pirellulales bacterium
GCTCCGTTGTGGTATTCCGGATCGGCGGCATTGATAAAGTGTCCATAGGCACTCCCCGTGCAAACTGCATAGCTCGACCAGCCGGCGCTCGGTTCGGGGGTAGGGAGCTGCATCGAAGGGCAACGAAAGACCTGGATCGCGGCTGTTCCAAATGTTGAGTTCACACCACTAAACGGCCCCACCGCGCGATTGTATTTGCCATACAGAGCTGTCTCTTCGAGGAACGGTA
>CAZIGP010000623.1:0-300 GCA_964538425.1 uncultured Pirellulales bacterium
CGGCAATGTCTTTCTGGTACTCCACCAGCGCGGCCATGACGACAAGGTTCACTAAACCCAGCGGAACCATCACCTTCCAGGCGAGTGACATCAGTTGATCGAAGCGGAATCGCGGCCAACTCCAACGGACAAGCATGAAGGTAAGGATGACGAGTAAAATTTTCGCCGTCAGCACGACAATGCGTGCGATGGCGGTAAACCAAGTTACATCGTTGCCCGCGCCGGTAAGGCCCCAAAAATGCCAACCGCCGAGGAATAAAATTACGATCAAAAACGCAGCGGTGATCATGTGCAAGAACT
>CAZIGP010000623.1:310-611 GCA_964538425.1 uncultured Pirellulales bacterium
CACCGATCAGTTCTTGTTCGGCCTCGGGTAAGTCGAACGGCAGGCGTGCGGCCTCGGCCGTGGCGGCAACGGCAAAAACGAAAAAGCCCAGCGGCTGAAGAAATATATTCCAGATGCCGCTTTCAGCTTGATTGCTGATGATTTGATCCAATCGCAGCGTGCCAGAAAACAAGACTACGCCCAGCAGGCCAAGCCCGAGAGGAATTTCGTAAGAGATCAATTGAGCACTCGAACGCAGCGCGCCAAGGAAACTGTATTTGTTGTTGCTTGCCCAACCACCGAGGATGACGCCATAGACCGC
>CAZIGP010000623.1:621-3500 GCA_964538425.1 uncultured Pirellulales bacterium
GGAAAGCGCGAAAACGTAAACCATGCCGACATCCAAATTCGGCGTGACCAAAAGCGAAATCGGCTCTTGGATTCCTTCAATCCCCAGCGGCGGCAGCACGCTGCCGAAAGGAATGGCTGCGAAAATGGCGATGGCGGCCGTCATGATGACAATCGGCGCCAAGCTAAATAATGCTTTGTTGACGTGACTGGGTGTGAATTCTTCTTTGAAAATAAACTTCAATCCATCGGCCAGCGGTTGACCGAGGCCGAACATTTTGATTTTTGTGAGCGGAATACCGACGCGATTCGGGCCCTTGCGATCTTGGACCCACGCGGCCATCCAACGCTCGACCAGCACCAAATAGGCAGCCGCCGTCATCAACCCGCCAAGCAGCAGGAGGATTTTGATAAGCGTGATAATGGTTTCGAGGGACATACTATTAATTTACTGGACGATTAGTTTATGCGTTTGCAAGTTGGTTCACTCGTAAATCAATTCCGACTGGTGGGATCGTTCCCGTGGCGGCGCTAAAAGCAGCGACCGTTGTTGCAATTTCGTTAAGGATGGTGCGTGCGTTGTACAAACCTCGCATGCCGAGCATCGTCCAATACAACTGTCCTTCCACCCAAACGCCAGCGGGCGGGCGAATTGCCCAGGTGAACGATTGCAGACGATGGTTGAAGTTGACGTACGAGCCGCTGCGTTCGGCAAAACCAGCGCCGGGCAGTTGATAGGTGGCGACATGCCACAGCGGCGAAGCAAACATATCTTGGACGATCACCAAATCTAAAGCGGCGAATTGTTGCGCTGCGGCATCATTATTCCACGGGGTGTGATAACCGCCGCTAATCCATGCGGCTTTGACTTGTCCGCTTGCCAAATCACCAAGCAGTTCGTCGAAAGTCGTGATCTTGCCCTGGCAAAAGTGCGCGAGGATTTCTTCCACGCCTTTACGATTTGGGCATTTTTCGGCATGAATCGTAAAACCACCAGGGAAAGTTTCGTCTTTTCCAACTTCTGGTACGGGGCCGAGAGCCAGCACAGCGCTCGGATCAAACTGCCGCGCCAATTTGCAAAGTAAATATGCTTCTTCAACCGTTAAGTGTGGCGAAACGACGGCTGCAAGACGTCCGTCGTTCGCACGAATTTTTTCAAGCTGCGCCGTTAATTCCTTCGGCAGTTGCGACCACTCGATATTTTCCATCGGCCGAGCGTGGCGGGCAGTGATATCTTCTGGCCGATTGCCGTGAGCGTGACCGTTACCGCTGACGCCGACAACCCGCCGCGGCTCGATCTGTCGCTGCGGTTGGTGCAAATGGCGGTAACCGTAGCGGCCTTCATCACACATCCACCACTTATTGACGAATTGATTTTCACGCGGCTTGAGGCGGTAGACGGTGTCTTGATTTTCGTCGATCGTAATCGAGCAGCCTGTCGAGCAGCCGGCACAAACGCCGTTGTGCTGCTTCATGAACCAAACGCGCTGCTTATAAAGAAAATCTTTATCACCGAGCGCCCCGACAGGACAAAGATCGACAACGTTGCCCGACATTTTGTTGGCCAGCGGGAAGCCGGGAAACACGTCGATTTCTTCGTGGCTACCGCGGTTGATGACCATCAGTTCGCTGCTGCCGGAAATCTCGCGGCAGAATCGCACGCAGCGGGTGCACATCACGCAACGATCGACAAACAGCGTGACCGTATCCCCCATGTCGCGGCGGCGGCTGGTAAATGGTTTCACGTCAGCGCGGCGCTCGGCTTGCCCATGCTCGAAGTGGTAGTCTTGCAGGTTGCACTCGCCGGCTTTATCGCAGATGGGGCAGTCGATCGGATGATCGATGAGCAGTGCTTCTTCCACTTGAGCGCGAGCTTTCTTCACCGCTTCGCTATTCGTAACAAAGACTGTGCCATCTTTGGCAGGAGTTTGGCACGCCGGCACAAGCTTCGGCAGCATCGTAATGGCGCCGGTTTCGGGATTTCGCGTTCCCGTTTCAGCCAAGCACATGCGGCAACTGGCAACGACGGTAAGCCCGGCGTGCCAACAGTAGTGCGGAATTTCGATGCCCGCGCGCGCCGCGACTTGAATGCCGTTCAGGCGTTCGTTGTCGCCAATCTCAATTTCTTTTCCGTCAACGATGACTACGGCCATTTTGTATTGCTAAGTCTAAGGAACACAGATGAACACGGATGAAATCAGATAAACACAGATTCGAAAATACATTTAAGCAGCAAAAACGGAGAAAGCCAAAACCGTTTTTCTCTACTCACTCTGCTTTCTTCTGCTTCCATATCTATCTGTGTTCATCCCTTTCATCTGTGTGTATCTGTGTTCTTTGGGTTCTGTGTTCTCAAAGGTTAATGGGCACTGATTATCTGCAATGCCGGCACAGGGTCGGTCACCATGTAGCCAGTGGGGTTGGTATGTTTGATGTAGTCTTCGAATTCGCCACGGAATTTGCGGATGGCATTTTTGATTGGCCACGCAGCGCCATCCGCTAATCCGCAGATGGTGGTGCCAGGGATGATGCCGATGCTATCACCGATTTCTAGCAGCAAATCCAGATCGCGCAAGCGGCCTTTGCCGCGGCGGATGCGCTCGAGCATGCTGAGCGACCATGCCGTGCCTTCGCGACACGGCGTGCATTGGCCGCAGCTTTCGTGCTGGAAGAAACGGCAACTGTTGTAAAGGAAATCGACCATCGAGGTGGTTTCATCCATCACCACGACGGCTGCAGTGCCGAGACCCAAGCAACCAACTTTGCCAAGCGCGTTGAAATCGAGCTTGGTGTCGAATTCTTTTTCGGTGAGCAATCCCATGCTGATGCCACCGGGAATTGCCGCTTTGCCTTTGCGCCCTTTCCACACGCCGCCGCCGAATTCGTTGATCAACTCGCGGC
>CAZIGP010000624.1:0-3481 GCA_964538425.1 uncultured Pirellulales bacterium
TGGCCCCCGACTTTTTCAATTTGAAATTTCACATATTCGATCGTTTGGGTCCGATCGAGGGACTCCAAATAACACCTTACTGCAATTCGCTGATTGAAAGATTCGAGCTTCGGACTAGCCAATCGTTCTTCGAGTTGCGGGCCACCAACCAAAACTAATCGAACTCGGGACTGGCCATTGCGAGTAAGATTCGTAATCAGCCGCAGCTCTTCCATTAGTCGTAGCGGCAACGTATGTGCTTCATCGACAATGAGCAGCAACCCTTCGCCAGTTGTTGTTACGCCAGTGCGTGGTGAAAGGTAATCGATTAATGACAGTCGCAAATCACCTTCTTCCATACCGCGATACGGCAAACCGAGCTCAAATAAAATTGCCTGCAGTAGAGCCCGACGATTGCTAACCCTACCGCTAGGAAGCTGCGCAATTTCTAACCTGCCGCGAAATTGCTCTGCTAGCACTTGGCATAGCAGAGTTTTACCTATTCCAGTTGGGCCGACGACAATTGCTGCGCCTTCGGCCCTTTCCGCACACCGAGCTACCGATTGCCTAGCAGCCTCGATAGCTGTGCCAGCAAAATACCGCTTCGCGATCGCGGCGGCGGCAAAAGGGCGTTCACGAAATCCAAAGAATGACTCGTACATGCAACGCTATATGTGAATTGAGATTTGAAATCGGGGATTTCTAACTCTGCAATCTAAAATTTTGAAAATAGAATCCAGGTTAGTAGCGGCGCGCTTATCTAGGTTCGGCGTTTCGCACCAATTTCGATTAGCTTTCTGCTGGAAGGCGATAGCACTGCTAGCACCAAAACTTATTCGAGCATGCCCCCAAAGGATCAGTAATAAGATCGAGGAAAAACTGAGTATCAACCAGCGACGAGATTACCAGCAATAATACTGCAACTGCTAATATCACTTCGGCAGCCAGAACAGTTCGATGAACCCACTTCGATTCTTGTTTCGGTTGTTCGCGAGGCAATATGTAGGGGTCACGGGGAATGACGCCCAAAACTGCTGTGCCAAGCGATTGTCGAACCTCGGCGGCGGTTTGAAAAATCGGTTCCCGTAACTGAGCATGTCGCGAAACGATCAGGGCTACAGCAATCGCAATGATTCCACACAAATAAATCGATAGTTGCGGATTCGCGCCGCCAGACGAAGCAAGCACAACTTGAACAACCTTAGGCTCGCTCGCTGCTTTTTCGGCATCGCGCCGTTCTGTTTGTTCGTTTAATAATGCAGCATGATAAGATTGTTCCGCCTTAGTAACTTCCTGCAAAAGATTACGATATTGATCTTCGGCTTCGCGCCAACGAGTAGCGGAATCAGCCTGCGTGACAGGTAGATCTTTTAACATGCCTGGCAGTGAAGATTTCGGAGCAATGGTTGATTTCTCCGAGTTTTCTACGAGTTCTTGAGGAATTCCCTTCAATTGGGTTTCCAAATCGGCAATTGCAAACTCCATTTGCCGAACCAGTGGATGCGATTCTGTGAGATTTGCCAGCAGATTTTCGTGACGGTGTCGTAAATCGGTTAGCTGTTGATTGGCCTTTTCCCAGGCTGGATTAGGAACTGCCAGCACCTGCATCTCTTTGTTTTCTTGCACGTCGACATTTAATGTCTGATTGTTATCTGTTTTGTCGGTAGAGGCACTTGCCAAGTCCGAAAAATGCTGAGTCAAAAATTCGGTTAAATGGCTATGGACTGCTTCGTACTGATTGAGTGCGTTGGCTGTGGTACGCTCGGCATCAAGGAGTTTGGCTTTTGATTTTTCAGCCTCGGTTCTATTCAAAGACTTCTCATTCGATAGCCGTGTCGTAACCTCTCGCCCCACCATGGTAAAGCCATTACAAACAATACCAGTCAACGTCATGAGAGAAATAAACACCGCAAGCGCCACGGCAAAAAACACATAGAGCCGTCTCCCACGGTTGGTACGCATAACGGGTTCCATACTGATCGCGAAAGCGAGAAGAAAAGACTTCCTTCGGACACAATCCACCGTCTATCGTTTGCTATCGACGTCTGAAAGCAGCTAGCTTGAAAAGGTTTACTTGAGGAAGTATTGCAATTCACTACCACGCTAGCATTCTCGTATAATGTTATTGAAACCGACGAGGATACCGAAATGCCATCATTGCCCTTGCCCTTTCGCATTAAAATTTGCGGTGTAACCAGCACAGAAGACGCACTAATGATTTCTCGTGCGGGGGCTGATGCTATTGGCCTAAACTTCTATCCCGGCAGCAAGAGGTTTATTGATGCCTCCGTTGCGCAAGCAATCGCTGCTATCACCCCGCCTGGCGTGGCCAAAGTGGGCGTGTTCGTAAACTCAAGCCCCAAAGAAATTCGCGAGATCGCAGCTCAAGCAACACTCGACATTATCCAACTGCATGGTGATGAACCCGCAGATATGCTTGCCGAACTGTCAGAATTGGCCGTCATTCGAGCCCTGCGATGGGGGCCAGACGGAAGCACGACTGTTGAAAAATTTCTTGATCGTTGCAGCCAAATTAACGTATTTCCACGTGCCTTGCTCATCGATGCCTATCACCAAACAGGTTACGGTGGCACGGGTATCACGGCTGACTGGAATGCTATTAAAAATTGGAAGGAGCGCAATGCTCTCGATCTTCCCATCATTCTCGCTGGTGGGCTAAATCCAACCAATGTTGAGGTCGCCATCACTACTGTTAAGCCGTCTGCCGTAGATACGGCCAGCGGCGTCGAGTCATCGCCGCGCCGCAAAGATCCTAAACTGTCGCAAGATTTTGTAAATAAATCGAAACATGCGTTCACCATCAGTTAGAAATCTGCCAGGTTTTCGCGGCTGAATTGCATCAGCTCTTGCGAGACTCGGCCAATAGACCTAGGATAATGGGTCTGCGCCGCGCTAAGTAGCAATTGGCAAATAATTTAACATCGCATCCAAACAGGTTTTAAGGAGTCCGCTGTGTCTGTCGTCGAAGCCAAACGTCTGCCGTACAAAGTTGCTGACATGTCGCTGGCCGATTGGGGTCGCAAGGAGATCATGCTAGCTGAAAACGAAATGCCTGGACTCATGGCATTACGAAAGAAGTATGGCAAATCAAAGCCGCTAGCGGGCGCCCGCATCGCCGGCTGTTTACACATGACGATTCAAACGGCGGTACTTATCGAAACCCTGGTGGAACTGGGTGCTGAAGAGACAAGGAGCAGTTGCACCATTTTCTCGACGCAGGATCATGCTGCTGCCACCATCGCCAAAGCTGGCATCCCGGTGTACGCCTGGAAAGGTGAAACAAACGAGGAGTTTGATTGGTGTATCGAGCAGACCATCTTCTTTCCCGATGGCCAACCGCTAAATATGATTCTGGACGATGGTGGCGACCTGACAGCGATGGTTCACAAACGGTTTCCGGAACTACTTTCCGCTATCCGCGGCCTCAGCGAAGAAACCACAACTGGTGTCAAAGAGTTACACCGAATGCTAGCTAACGGCG
>CAZIGP010000625.1:0-3479 GCA_964538425.1 uncultured Pirellulales bacterium
ATGGCAACGGTTTCGATCACCTAGAACGCGGCGTCTTAGCTGCAATAAAAACATTCAAATGCATCCCTTGCAGTTGGCAAGAGCTTTGGCCTGCGCTCCATTGGCAAACTCGGATGTTGGCAACATCAACGATCGAAGCGGCACCGATGGATGTCGCAACCCAACCGGCATCGACTGAAGCTTTTTCTAATGGAAGCTGCGATTTTCCCTCAACGGCCCATGAGGAATTGCCATGGCACGCCGGTTACTCAACAGCCCTCCCCAGTTGTTGTATCCATGACGAGGTGTGCAGTTTAGCCGAAATTTTAGCCAGCGGATTGTTATCAGCAGGCATCCGTTTAGTCGACGTACTAGCACGACCGGTGTTTCCAGAAGAATTCAATGCAATTATTGAGGATTTAGGAAACAAGTCGGATATGCTTTCCAAAGTCACTCTGGAACTTGTCGCCGAAGCAATGCAAATCGTCAATTGCGAGTCCGTCTGCATTTATTGTGATAAGCATGGAGCACGTAATCGCTATCATGCCCATTTGCAGACTCAATTCGTCGATTCATGGATTGAAGTGCGAACTGAATCGGATGAAAAGAGTATTTACCGTTTCCAGGCTTCTAATGAGGCCGTGGAAATTGGTTTTTGGGCTAGTGGGGAACAGTTCTTGCCGGTAGCACTGGCCTCCATGACTGCTAAATACTTGCGCGAAATTGCCATGCGAGCATTCAACGAATTTTGGTGTTCTCGCGTTCCTGATTTGAAGCCAACTGCAGGGTACCCTAACGATTCACGGCGATTCAAACAGCAAATCGCCTCTTTGCAGCATAAATTAAATATCGATGATCGAATTTTGTGGCGCGCAAAATAATTAAAGTCTAGCGATTCGTGTTTTTAGAATTGTGATAGGAATTTATCAACGACATCTATTGTCTTTCTTTCTACAAATCGCATAACTCCATCGAATTGTCTTGGAGTTTTCCTGACTTGGATCGGGTTCAACAACCACGGTCGATTCATAAACAGGCTTTAAAATTGCAGACAAAGGCGAAATCTGAATGGCTTCTAGAAATTGAAGTTCTGTCGGGGCAAACCAACGGTAGCTGCTTCCAAGCCATACAGGCTTGCTCGCAACACGGCAGGCAACGTCGAACGTTACGTGAGTGTCTTCTTCCCGAGCCATGATGCTTGCCGACCAATGACTCCTGCCGGCCATACCTACTAATCATCCAACGAGTCCTTCAGGCCGTGATTCAACATGCAAAGTTTGCAAGGCTGGACTTTTAGGCCAGACATCAACCATCTCGCCCTCGAGCGATTCTAAAATAGGCATCCATCCGTCGCTGCTAAAAATTTCTATGCGGTGACTGATGCGGTCGCTCGCCTGCTGAAAAACAATCCGCATATCGCCGCAAGGCAAAACGACATCACTATTCATCGTCGCCTTTCGCAGTTTCTACAGGTTTTCCACCGGTAGCTCGCCATTGCAAGAAAGCGTCGAGAAAGCCCTGAATGTTACCGTCCAAAACCGCGTTGAAGCTACCCATGTAATGCCCTGTGCGAGCATCCTTTACTCGCTGGTCGGGATGCAAAAAGTAATTGCGGATCTGTGAGCCAAAGCCTGTTTTGGCTTGCAATTTGTATTTGGCGGCTTGTTCGGCATCACGTTTATCTTCTTCCAGCCGCGCAAGTCGTGAACGCAACATTTTAATCGCAGTCGCTCGATTCTTATGCTGACTACGTTCGTTTTGACATTGCACGACAATACCGCTGGGAAAATGGGTCAAACGAATTGCGCTGGAAGTTTTATTCACATGCTGCCCACCGGCGCCACTGGCTCGAAATACGTCTTCGCGAATATCTTCGTCGCGAATTTCGATCTCGCTGGTCTCGTTGATTTCAGGTGAAACATCCACAGCTGCAAAACTGGTTTGTCTTTTGCCTTCTGCATTGAATGGGCTAATTCGTACAAGCCGATGCATGCCGGTTTCGCCTTTCAAATAACCATAAGCCATTGGTCCGCGAATAGCGATCGTGGCGTGCTGAATGCCAGCCACACCATCATCCTGGCGGTCGAGCAATTCTGTGTCGTAGCCGTTCTTCTGCGCCCACAGCAAGTACATGCGCAACATCATCTCAGCCCAATCGTTAGCATCGGTACCGCCATCGCGAGCGTTGATCGACAAAATGGCCGCATTGGCATCGTGAGGACCATTGAGCAACGATTTTAATTCCAAATCGTCGAGCATTGGCTCAGCACGATCAAGCTGGTCGCGCAACTCAGCAATGAAGCTTGGATCTTCATCACCCATTTCGACAAGAGTTTGGATTTCGCCATCCAAATCAATTGCTTCTTCCAGCGGCTTTAGTAAAGCGTTCAGACCCTTCAGCTCCATCACCGTTTCCTGAGCCGCTGTCTGATTGTTCCAAAAATCAGCCGCCGCCATGCGGTCTTCAATCGCCTGAGCGTGTTTTTTCTTAGTTGCGTAGTCAAAGACTGTCCCGCAGTTGCAGGATTCGTTCATGAATGCTTGTGGCCCGATCGGTAAGTTCTTTTTCCATAACTAAGTAAGATTCAAATAAATAAAAGAGTTAGCAATGTCTGGCAAATTATATGCGTTTGCGGCAATGGTGTCATCCCGCATATCATGATGTTTGCTTCCCGCATTGCGAATTCAGCCCTGCGACTTTGTACCATGCGTTGGCCACTGCGTTATCAAATCCTAGTCCCCTTCACCGCTGTGCTTGCTGTGGCGGTCCTTGTCGTCAGCGTCCTCAGCGCTATGTTAGCTACACAACGTGCCGCACGACAGATTGAAGAGCAATTGCAAGGCATCGCTACGACGTTGACGGATTCGTCGTTTCCGCTAACCGACGTCGTACTAAAGCAGATGCATGATTTATCGGGTGCAGATTTTGTATTCGTCGATGAGGTTGGTAACACCGTAGCTTCTAACAAACCGCTTGACTTGCCCGCAAAAAATATTCTTTTCCCAAGCAAGACTTCCGAACCGTTCCATCTAGAGTCCCCTATCGAAATTGAGGGAGAGCGATTTTTTCAGATGTCTTTAGCAACTCGTGAACGTGGCTTGCAAGGCCCCGGCAAGTTGCACATCTTTTACCCGGAAAAATCTTGGCAAGAAGCACGCCGTGAAGCTACTGTGCCGCCGCTGATTATTGGAGGAATTGCCTTAGTGGTAACCGCGCTGCTGGCATTGATGATCGCTAGCCGATTAACTCGGCCGATCCTGGAATTACGTCGCCAAGTAAGTCGTATCGCTGAAGCCGATTTTTCACCCATGCCGCTTCCCGTGCGCAACGATGAAATGCGCGATCTGGCCGTGACAGTTAATCGTCTAGCTGAACAACTTTCTGAAATGGATCGAGTCATCCGGCGTAGCGAGCGTCTCGCTTTGCTTGGCCAACTTGCTGGTGGTCTCGCGCACCACTTGCGGAACAACGTGACTGGCGCCCGGATAGCTGTGCAACT
>CAZIGP010000626.1:0-3478 GCA_964538425.1 uncultured Pirellulales bacterium
CCAGCGGTGTGTGCGGATCAGGCTCTTCGTCGGAATGTTGGTGATGCTTACGATGGACAGCGACCCAACGGGCCGGAGTATCCTGAAGACAACAGACGCCGAAAATTGCGAATAAATGCTCCAGCCATTTTGGACAACGAAAACTTCGATGCGTGAGCAAGCGATGGTAACCCAGCGTGATCCCCAGCATTCCGAAGATATAGTGGCCGAGGATGAAGAGCACGACTCCTGACCAACTAAAAAACCAAGGCAAGAAAATCAGCAGACTGAGAACATGAATGATAGTGATGGCCGGAGCGTAAACCCAGTCGATTTGCCTAGGACGAGTTCCAACAGGATATGGGCGACTGCGGGTTAAGTTCACGAAGGGCTTTCCATTTGGTAGGGCGCGAAGCAATCCAACGCTTCAAAACAAGTTGTATACGATGCACGTTGAAATGGGAACTACGCTCAAACCTTTCAATGCGCTTATTGAGTTATGAAGCTTGATACTTCCCTTCAGCACGATTAATCCCAATCGAGTTATTTCAAAGTAGTCGAAGGTCGGTAAGATGGGTAAAGAATATCGAGTGACTTTTATGTTGAGCAGAGAGGTGATTGACATCCGATTTTAGTCAGCCGATCACCTTATTCAAAATGAAAAAGTGTGTGACGGTGAGTTTATTACCGACAATTCCGACAGGTTTATGGTTGATGACAACCGAAAATTAGGAGAACATATTCTCGATATGGTCTCCATGATGGCACGAACTACAAAGCGAGGAAATCAATAATGCCCAAGTTAACTGTAGAAGGCGAAGGTTCGTTTGAAGTCCCTCAAGGTAAGCGTTTGGTATTGGCACTGACGCAGGATGCCGGGATCGATCAGTTGCATGCTTGCGGTGGAAACTCGCGCTGCACGACTTGCCGTGTCGAATTTTTAGAGGGCGAACCTACGCAAATCACCGTCGCTGAGCGAGATGTTCTGGCCGCGCGGGGATTGAGCGGGGTTCGATTAAGCTGCCAAATTCTCTGCGATCATGACATGACGGTTCGGGCCATCAGCCGCTTTGCTGGAAGTGGACGAAAGGATGCTGGGCATGAACCGGCGGCAGAAATGCAACCGCCGCCACAGTGGGTAGAGAAGTGAAATTTTTGCATGCCTGACTCATCGGAGCCGTGCGATGAAATTCTTCGCAAGTTCTGAATTGCCCGTATGTGGCTTTGTTGCCGATGGCCCGGAACGATATGCATCGACAACCGAATATAAGATGAAGAAAAAAGAATTGTGGGCTGCCATTGTCGCCAAGTATGCCGAACAATTGGCACAGCTTGGTTTTTTACGTCGTCTAGGAATTCGCTTACTGATGCGGCGCGAATTTCAAAGAGCGTGCAGGAAAATTAGGCCGTCGGAATATACGCTTTGGTAGGCTGATATCGCACCAGCGACAGTTTTATATTCCTGCTTCACGGACTACGACAGCTTCTTGGCGCTTGACGTTGGTGCTTTGTGCCCACTCGGAAATTTGCAGACTGACAAGATCCGCCGTGGAAGGGCAGGTATATTCGTAGGTCGCGTTGAAATCAAATTGTTCTGCTGAAAAAAGAATTAACTCATGGGTGCCATTGCAGGACGGGCAATTGCGGAAAACGCTTGCGGCCATGTTATCTCGATTCTGTACGTCAAATGGTGTATTGGAATACTACGATGAAATTTCAATAAACGCCACTATTTTTATTTTTGTTTTCGATCACACGTCGTTCAAATTCCGTATGTCGAAAAAACTCGACATCGGGCATGGCCTGTGAAGTGCAAGAAGTGTAACTTTTACGAATCTTTTTCTGTTTGATTAGCTCCTGTTAAGTCATTTTCGGTGGGAGCAATTTGGTGATAGCACATTAAGCTAGGTAATAGCTCAAGTAAGCGAATGGCGTGCCACCCAGCCCGATTTGGAGTCTTGATCTATAAATTGTTTCGTGAGCCGTGCGGGTCATATCAGGTTGGTCATTTATCGACCAGAAGCTGCTTGCTTGATCTCGTGGTAGCTTGACGGTGGCGCATCGATTTACCTACGCTACTGTGGTGGATTATTGAGACGTTATCATTCTATTTTGCTGTGTCGCTTTTCGCTGTGTCGCCATGGATGCCGAAGCTAGTTATGTCTGTGATTCGTGTGGCGAAGAAATTGTGATTCCGATCGACGTTTCGGCGGGCGAAAGCCAAGAATACGTGGAAGATTGCCCTGTCTGTTGCCACCCTAATTTGATTCATGTTGAACTCGATGAGAGTGGCGAGGTGCGAGTTTGGGCGGAAAGTGAGTGAAGAGCAGGGTTCAGGGTTCAGAATTCAAGAGTTGGGAATTTCAGGTCTCATGGTCGATAAAACTTTGCTGGTTGATGGCGTTCGGGTTCCGCGTTTTTTGTATGGAACGGCGTGGAAGGAAGATGCGACGCAAGGGCTTACGGAGTCGGCGATTGAACAAGGTTTTCGGGGCATCGATACTGCCAACCAGCGACGGCATTACCATGAAGCCGGGGTAGGGCAGGGGGTGGCCGCAGCGATTCAGCGCGGCACTATTGCACGAGACGAATTGTTTTTGCAAACCAAGTTCACGTTTCGGCCGGGACAAGATCACCGGTTGCCTTACGACGCGAACGCGCCGATTGCTACGCAAGTTGAACAATCGCTTGCCAGTTCGCTCGAACAGTTGGGAGTTGAAGTGATCGATTCCTATGTGCTCCATGGGCCGATGCAGCGTGTTGGTTTAACGGCCGATGATTGGGCGGCATGGCGGGCCATGGAAGCGGCGCACGATCGCAAGCAAGTTCGGCTGCTCGGAGTGAGCAACGTCTCGCTCGAACAACTCGAACTTTTATGCCGCGAGGCACACATCCGACCGCGGTTTGTGCAAAACCGTTGCTTTGCCGTGCAAGGCTGGGAATGGCATGTACGAAAGTTCTGTCGCGAGAATAACATTTTTTATCAAGGCTTTTCACTGCTCACCGCCAATCGCGAAGTGCTGGCTCATCCTGAATTAGCCCGCATCGCGCAGCAGCATGGTCGCACCAAGGCGCAAATTGTTTTTCGATTCGCGCTGGATGTGGGCATGATTCCACTTACGGGAACGACGAATGCGGAACATATGCGAGCGGACTTGGATGTGTTTGATTTTCAATTAACGCCTGAGGAAGTGCAGCAGATTGAGAGTTTAGGTCTACGGTAAATGATCGCTACGATGCGGGGCATGTGAAATCTATCAATCCGACTCACGTGCGGGTTTCTTCCGGGGCGAGCTCAGTTGGCGATGGAGTTCTCGCATTTGTTCGGGGGTGGCAATGTCTTCGAAAAGACTGAGGACTTCGTTGGTCCAGGCATCGTGCTGCTTCACCGTGATCGTCTGAGGCCGGTAGTAGAAGCGGTCGGGATAGACGAGCTTGAACAAACGCTCGGCGGCTTGCCATTTGTGGGCCGCGGCATGTTGTAACGTATTGAAACAGA
>CAZIGP010000627.1:0-3476 GCA_964538425.1 uncultured Pirellulales bacterium
CAATCAACCAAAGAGCGATGACGATGTCTACCGACGAAGCGTCTACACGAATTGGCGTCGCACCGGACCGCCTCCGGCAATGGTGGCTTTTGATGCTCCCCGTCGAGCTATCTGCACGGCTAAACGCGAACGGACCGATTCGCCGTTGCAGTCGCTAATCCTGCTCAACGGCGTGCAATATGTCGAGGCCGCGCGAGTGTTAGGGGAAACGCTGCACCAAGAAACCAACGGAGATCTCGCGGCGATGATCGAGCAGGGATTTCTTCGTTGTTTAAGCCGTCGTCCCGACGCACAGGAAATTGAGATTCTGACCAAATTATATCGAGAACAACTCGATCACTTTGAAAAAAATCCTGCTGAAGCCAAGCAGTTATTAGAAATTGGTCGCAGGCCACATCAAGAGATGGTGCCACTTGCGCAGGCCGCCGCCGCGACAGTGCTGGCCCAAGCCTTGCTTAACCACGACACTTCGGTGGTCAAGCGTTAAACTTCGTAGTTATAAATATCCCACGAGCTTGCCATGTTCAATCGACGCGATTTTTTGCTTCACTCCGGTATTGGGCTAGGTGGAATCGCCCTGGCTGATCTCATGGCTAAAGATGCGGCTCACGCAGCGAGCCTTGATCGTGGTGTGTTGGGCCAGCCCCATTTTCCGCCTAAAGCCAAGCGAGTGATCTATCTGTTCATGTCCGGAGCGCCGTCGCAGCTCGACTTGATGGATTACAAGCCTCTCTTGAACGAGCGGCATGGCGAGCAGCTTCCCGATTCGGTGCGCGGTGGCCAACGCCTGACAGGCATGTCGGGCAACCAATCGTCGATACCTTTGGTCGGATCGCCGTTCAAATTCCAACAATACGGCCAGGCCGGCGCTTGGTTCAGCGAACTACTGCCCCACACTGCGGCCATTGCCGACGAATTATGCGTCGTGAAGTCAATGTACACCGAGGCAATCAATCACGGTCCCGGCGTGACCTTTTTGCAAACCGGTTCGCAAATTGCCGGCCGGCCCAGCATCGGTGCTTGGCTAAGCTATGGACTGGGCCAAGAAAACGCGAACCTGCCGTCCTTTGTTGTGCTGATTACCAAAGACAAAGGAGGGCAACCGCTTGGTGCGCATCTGTGGGGCAGCGGCTTTTTGCCTACCAAACATCAAGGCGTGCTATTCCGCGCCGCCAAAGATCCCGTGCTGTATCTCGGCAACCCTGCGGGCGTGAGCAGTGAGAGCCGGCGACTGCTGCTCGACAGGATGCGGGAACTGCACGAACATCAATTTGCTTCGACCCCCGATGTCGAGATTCAAAACCGCATCGGGCATTACGAAATGGCATTCGCAATGCAGGCCAGCGTCCCCGAAGCGACCGATATTTCTTCCGAGCCGCAGTCGGTGCTCGAATCCTACGGGCCCGATGTCACCACTCCAGGCACATTCGCGGCCAACTGTTTGCAGGCCCGGCGGTTGGCCGAACGGGGAGTGCGGTTCATTCAACTGTATCACCAGGATTGGGACCACCACGACAATTTGCCCGGGAACTTGCCAAAACTCTGCAAGGAAACAGACCAGCCGGCTGCCGCGCTCGTGATGGATTTAAAGCGCCTTGGTTTGTTGGAAGATACGCTGGTTGTCTGGGGAGGCGAATTTGGCCGCACAAACTATTGCCAAGGCAAAATTCAAAAGAATTTCGGTCGCGACCATCATCCACGCTGCTTTACCGTTTGGCTTGCAGGTGGCGGTATCAAGGCTGGCTCGGTCTACGGCGAAACCGACGAATTCGGTTACAACATCACTACCGGCGGCATTCACATTCACGACCTGCACGCCACGGTTTTGCATCTGCTCGGCATCGATCACGAACGACTCACCTACAAATTTCAAGGCCGCCGTTATCGCTTAACCGATGTGCATGGCAAAGTGGCTCAAGAAATTTTGACCTGAATCGGCTTACGCTGCTAAATTGAGCAAGACTCGGATTAAAACCTTAATACAGTACCTGCTCCAGTAAAGAAGTTGTCAGCAGCTTCATTCAGCCCCACACCGGCACGAATATCGAGCTGGAAGTTATTGGTGACATGATAGGTAAACCCACCGTCGGCATAATGTTGTATCTGAGCGACCGTGTCACCGTTGGGCACAAACATAAACCATTCGGTATAAGCACCTAAGTCTTCCGCGAGCGAATAGCCAATCGTAATCGATTGCGCAAATTCGGTGTAAAACACTCCATTATCGTCGATGGCACGGTTGGCCTGGGTGCTGCCACCCATGCTCAAAAAGTCGTTGATATCCCAACCGTACAGCCAATTCAAACCGGGCATCACTTCCCCTGCGGTAACCGATGGGCTGCCGCTGGGCACAGTCATCTGTGGCATGATTGCCATCTCGGGCAAAATTCCTTCTTGAGGAGTCAATCCAATTTTCGCCCCTAAATATAAATCGTCAGATCCCATCTCTCCTGGTTGAACGGGCACGCCGCGCACGGCAACATCGTTCGCGCCATAATTGTATTGAATGCGAAATTCAAACCATTCTGCAAACAAGCCGATGCGCCACAACATTTCAGGATACGATTGCGAAGTTACTTCCGTATCGCCAGAGCGATCGAGCGTGAAGGTGTAACCCATTTCTACTTGAGCCACGCCGCGCCCAACGGTCGTTGAAGATTCCGTGAAATCGGGCCGGTCGCTTTGCAGCGGCTCATCCATCCCCGGCGGGCCGCCGGAGAAAGTAGTGCCATAGCTCCACTGCAACAAAGTTTTTCGCGGCTGACAGCAACACGGACCATAACTACACTTTTCCTCTTCCTCCTCTTCTTCTTCCTTGCAGTCGCTGCCGTCATCAAAAAACGTTCTTCGCAGGCAAGAACAAAACGGACCCTCACATTCTTGTGCGAGAGATGCCTGTCCGGAAAGCAATAACAATGCCGACGCTACCCACGCCCAACAAAGTGCAATTAGCAACCGACTGCGGTTGATGCGCAAGCGCATAAGCCGTCCTTAGCTTGGTAAATTCAGAGATGGGCAAGCTGTCGAAGGCTAGATCGCCATGAAACTCGGCCTGCCGGTGATGAGTCATTCTTAAGTTTCGGCCGTTTATCGAGCGACAATGCAGGAATTTTGAACAATCAAAATCCTCCCCCGCAGATGGCTGATTAACCTTGCGCGTTAGGAAAATTAGGCAAAACCTGACGCGGATCGCCGTGCAATTTTAATTGACCACCCCGCAATAGCCGGGTAGATTGCATGTGGGTTTGCAAAAGCCGGCAACATTTTCTCGTGTGGCCCAAAATTATCCCGGCTAAGCATCCAATTTGCCGCCAAATATGGCTCTTTCGTACTTCAAACGTTTCCGAATGGAAATCGACCTGCGGGGGCGTGATTTTAGCGCCATTCGCCTGCCCCGCGACTGTCGTTTCGTGCCTTGGAATGCAGGCCTGCTCGAAATCCACTCAAAAACAAAGCATTAGAGTTTTTTCTACGAG
>CAZIGP010000628.1:0-335 GCA_964538425.1 uncultured Pirellulales bacterium
TGAGCGAATTGGCCGTCAATCGTCAAGAACCCGATTATATTTCTGGTCAAGTCGATCAAGTCGCTGCAAGCATGATGGAAACCGAAAAAACAATGAGCGAATTACAATTCGTTACAGGATTGGATACTGCCGAGGAAGCCCCTTCGTTATTGCAGGATGAGAATGCCATTCCCAAACTAAGAGCGAAGCAATTTGCAGACTAATTCTGGCTTAAAAAGCAAAGCGCACTTCGACTCTTCGTCGTTTTAAGGCCGGGATTTCCAAAGGGACGATCAAAGGCTGGCCTTCGACCACACATTCCTGCCACGGTGGAATTTTGTCGGTCTGATAGTAGC
>CAZIGP010000628.1:345-3469 GCA_964538425.1 uncultured Pirellulales bacterium
TCGAGTTCATAGACACCAGCTTCATGCATTAGTTGCATCCCGAATCGAGCTGCTTCATACTCATAATCGTGCAATACCTGCATGAATAACTGTCGATCAGCGGTGTGCTGTAAAGCGTCGAGTTTTGCTTCAAGAGACGGAGCGATCCATTGCACGCTGTGTCCAAACAGATGCAACAGAATAAAGCACTGCATTTCAAAATCGACGTCGGGGTCGAGCACGATCTGCAGGCCATCAAAAATGCCTGTGCGAGGCGGCTCAAGATCTCGATACTCGATTTCAAACCCATATTTCACGATGCGTGACGTAATGCGCATCCATAAATTTACAAGCCTTTGTGACGGCATTTGCCCTACTAGGCGTTGACCGATGAGTTCATGGCTAGGGAGAGTTTGCACGAGGAAAACCACGCATGAAGGCGAAGATTTTTTAAAAGATTATCCTAATTTGTCATTTTTATGATTTAGGCATAAGGTAGACTTTTGAGGTGTTTTCTGGAAGGATCGAATAGATAAATAGTGGAATATTGCCGGCTGGGAGTGACTCGATATGACGAATCAAGCAAATGAGAAACCGAACAAGTCATCTAGGACATCGTTTATTGAACGACTGGCTGATCGATTTGGGTTAAATGCTTCTGCGAAGGCCGTGTTTGCAGAACCCATTGAGCGCGATGGTATCACCATCATTCCCGTAGCAAAAACGCGATGGGGTTTTGGGGGCGGTAGTGGCCGTAAAAAAGATAAAGAGGGAATAGGTGCCGGAGGAGGGGTTCAGGTAGCACCACTGGGTTACATTGAAATCAAAGACGGCCAGACCGAATATAAACCCATCCGCGATCCAGCATCCTTTGCGCCCATTGTTATTATTGGTGGTTTTACCGGTTGGATTCTGCTTCGTGCGCTTCGCAAATTGATCCGCGGGTGATCTGCTTAGCCGGCTTTAGCATCCTTGTTGTTGAGTTCTCATTCTGACGCGATTTCGATTTTGCAAATCGAATTTGCGCGAGATCTTAACTATTTTCTAACACAGATCAGCGCCTTTACCGCTTGATTAGCAAGGTCTTAAAACGCGACAATAGACGATATGTTATGCCCAACTATGTGAAGAAGATTTGCCAGATGGCATCAAATTTTTGCTGAGTAACTAAGCCGTTACCAACTCGATTTGTTGGCTGGAAATTTGGAGTGCTACGTTGAATGCTACCATGATGATGGCTAAAACCCGAGTGCAGTCTCGCGAACGGATCTTAGTCGTCGATGACGAAGAAGATTTGTTGGAATTGATTAACTACAATCTGAGCAAAGAGGGGTATCGAGTACGCTGTGTAGGCAGCGGTGAAGAAGCATTAAATGAAGCTCGCAAGACGCTTCCTGATTTGATCGTGCTCGATCTATTGTTGCCGTCGGTTGATGGCTTGGAAGTTTGCCGCCTCCTCAAGTCGGATCACAAGACCCAGCAGATTCCGATCATCATGCTGACCGCGAAGAGCGACGAAGCCGATGTCGTATCGGGGTTGGAATTAGGTGCCGATGATTATCTGACGAAGCCGTTTAGCCCTCGGGTGTTGCTCGCACGTATCAAAGCGTTACTGCGTCGTAAGCCCACGGAAATTGATGAATCGGGCTCGCTGAGAATTCGAGAGATTACCATTCATCCAGGTCGGCACGAAGTGCTGCTGGAAGGTGAGCCCCTTGAGCTAACGTTCACCGAGTTTCGTTTGCTGCATTTTTTGGCGCGTAAGCCTGGTTGGGCATTTACTCGTGCACAAATTGTTGATGCCGTCAAGGGCGAAGATTACCCGGTAACAGAACGTTCTGTTGACGTGCAGGTTGTTGGCTTACGAAAAAAACTCGGCAAGTTTGGGGCATACATTGAAACGGTCCGTGGAGTCGGCTACCGCTTTAAAGAGCAAAGCTAAAATATCGCCCGAAATTTGGCTGCTTTAGGAATGTTTAAAATTGGGATATTAGTAGGTAGGTTTTAGGATGTAGGATGGAGTAGCTACCAAATCCTACTTTTATTCCCACATTCCTCTCATGAACCGTCGCGGCCTGGCTTGGCACATCGCTGTTCGTTATGGCGTTGTTTGTCTAAGCGCGCTTGTTTTGCTGGCATGGTTTGCCTTGTTGATATTTGATCGCATCGTTTTTCAATTTGCTTGGTCGAATCTAGAAGACACGGCAAATTCTATCGTCGCCGAGGTCTCACCTCTTTTGTCAGGTAATGAGCGAGCCCAGGTCTCGGAAGCCGGGCAACGGATTAGCAAGACTACGGATGCTCGTATCACTCTCATATTGCCTGACGGCAAGGTATTGTTTGACAGTCAAAGTGAATCCGAGACAGCGAACTTGGCTAATTTGCCAGAGATTTCTGCAGCGCTAGTCGGCAACGGCGGACGAGAAACTCGTTACAGTCGGACGCGCAATGAGCAAATCATGTATGTTGCTCTACCAATTCGAGACGGCAACCGCTTGCTCGGAGTCATTCGAGTTGCAAAACCCGCAACCATAATCGAGCGATTACGTGCACAAGCGTTGCGATCGATTATTATCGGCGGTGCCTTCATTTGCTGTGCGGCGGTGATCATTGGCTGGTGGCTGGTTCGGCAATCGGTTACACCCATTCAGCAAATCGAGTCACAGGCTGAGCGATTGGCTGCTGGTCAACCCACCGCCAAATTACCATTGGCTGAAACTTCGGAACTTGCCAAGTTAGCTAGTTCGCTTAACAACATCGCAGTGCAGTTAGAAGAAAGAAGCCTGCGAATCGGCCGGCAAGGGCATGAACAAGCAGCCATTTTGGCAAGTATGACCGAAGGTGTGCTGGCCGTCGATTCCGAAGAGCAAGTCATTGCCATTAATTCGGCAGCCAGCGACTTGATCGGAGCACATCAACTCGACATTCAAGGTCGCAAACTGCAAGAAGTACTACGGAATGCCGATCTAAGACGATTCGTAAGCCGTGCACTCGGCTCCCCCGATCCCATTGAGGATGATGTCGTGCTCCATGGCGATTTACCTAACGGTGGTGATCGAACTTTGCAGGTGCGCGGGGCTGCTTTACGCGATGGTGCAGCTCGCGGCGTGGGTGCGGTTATCGTTTTGAATGATGTTACCCATTA
>CAZIGP010000629.1:0-3462 GCA_964538425.1 uncultured Pirellulales bacterium
TGACGCCTGGAAAGCGTTTGCCGATGCCGCGCATTTCAAGAATTGCGGATTGCGAGCCCATAGCGTGACGCCCCACTCCCAGTCGTCGAAGCCAGTGGATGCGGTGATGAGCTGCGTTACTTTACCACCAAATGTCATTCCCGTGCGGCCATGTTCAGCCATCATTTTGTTTCGTTCAGCAAAAGGCAATAGAAACCAATTCTCGCCCACCTCGCGCTTCTTGTTCATCGGATAGAAGCAAGTCGAAGGCCATGGCGGCAATTCAGGGGTAAGTCGCTGGCGCCGCATCATCACTTCGCGATTTTCATACGCTTTTAACTTGGCCTTGTAAACAGGGCTATCGAGTTGCTCGCCTTCTTCGATCAGTCTCTGACCATATTGTTCTACGGTGGGAACGTATTCAGAAACTTCCGTGATCGAAACAAATGAATAAGTCGGAATAATTGCTGCACCCAGCGGGCCCGAAATCAGCCGTTGATGTACCGCATCGATTTTAAGCGGATTTGAGTCCAGCAACATCAAGCCAAAGTCAGCCTTGTGCCCACTGATCACACTGGTTTGTAACCGTGCCGGGGCATTTAGTCCCGAAGGATCCAGGGCTGCAAGCACCGCTTCTTTACCAGCTACAATTTCAGCCGCCGTTAACTTGGCTAGCGCAGCTCGGCAAAAGCGATAATAAAGATGGCTACAATGCCAACCTTCAAAGGGTTCAAGCGAAATATTCTGCGATTCAGACATAGCACGCATCCGGAGACAAAGAATTGTCAATGCGAGCTAATTCTAACCGACTTGTGAAAAGTCATCTACCAGGCGCAAGAACACTTCGCGTGTGACCTGGGCTGGAACGGCTTGTCTTACATTTCCAGGTTGTTTTTCAAATCGTCGCAGACAGAGTTCACCGCCGCGGCGGACGAGAAGTTCGTAATAACGCGTGCCGTTATCGTCTCGTTGAGGAGGGCTGGATCGCATTTGGACAATGCATTGATCGGCGTCGACTTCAACGGGGCTGATGGGTTCAAGTAGGTAGGTAAGTCGCTTCGAAAGAGCGTCGGCTAGTTTCTTTAGTTGTTCAATCGGTGCTGTAACTAGGGAATCACGAACAACGATTAATTGATCGAACGCCAACGCCAACGCGTCCAGGGCAACAAGTTTGGCTTCGAGGCGAGCCCCTTCTTCGGCTGTAGACAGACTTTGACTATCGTTGGCAAACGGTGCCAAATTTGTAAGAGCAAGTTTTGTTTGGGATACAAGGGACATGACGGTTACCGACAAAAAATGGATTCAAAAGGTGCATCGCCTAGAAGTATTTATCGGGTAATTATGTACTGATTTATTTCATTTTATGCATGAGTCATGCCAAAAGTGTTTAAAATCTTGTGAAATTTTGGAATGTTTCCCTTGGCTACTTCGTGATTTATTTCACGACTTCGCGGTTTCACTGGTGCTATGTTCATGACCATCGAACGAAAAAGTCGTAAGTTTATTTTCAATGATGGTTTCAATATGTACAGGTCGCGCCCACAGCCGGTATAGGTTCGCAAGAGTGTCGCGAGCGTAGCCGATCTGTAGATCGATCCCGTTATGTTGGTGTTCTAAGAAGAGCTCCCCTCGGTTTTTATAGTTGCCATCGCGGACGGCAATCATCGGTCTGCCAACATTCGTGAGATTATAGAGCAGCCGTTCCTTGATCTTAGGGAATTCACGGCTCTCGATGTTGTAAGTGTCGCTATCTTGCTGATAGCCGAAAGAAAATAATTTGTGCTGCCGGCAGAAATCGAGAGTCAGAAACTCATCGATGAACATGAGATCGTTATAAATTCGCCGAACCTCGAAGATCTTTTTGCGCCCTAGCCCTGCGCCGGTATCCCAAATGCGGCGTGCGACCATGTCGTCGCATTCTTCAAAGTCCTTGCCAAAACGGCCGCGATTCCACCGATCTTCGATATCACGCAATAGTTCGATACCGATTTTATAGGGATTAAGCCGTGTAGGGCTGCTAGCCATCGTACCGCTGTGATGATCGGCATAATTAATTACATCGGAAGCATCTAAACCCTGTTGTGTCATGATGGTGCTGTGCCAATAGCTGGCCCAGCCTTCGTTCATGATTTTGGTTTGAGCTTGCGGCGCAAAGTAATAGGCTTCCTCGCGTACGATCGAAAGGACGTCGGTTTGCCATGGCTTGAGAGGAGCGTAATCTAGAACGAATTTCATTACATCTCGAACCGGATGGCTGGGGAACCTCTCCTCCCGCTCTTTTCCTTTGCGCAATTGCTCCGCTTCAGCGGCTAACACATCAGGTGGATTCACAAACGAATCGAGGTAAGATTTGGTTACAAATCGCCCCGGCCGAGGCGCCGGTTCCTCCTCATCCAGTCGTTTGAATTCGTACTTTGGTGAATCATCCACGCGTTTTATGAATGGGGAGTGTAAATCAATCAGGTCTTCGACGCTAAGGCACGCATCGATAAAGTTTTCCACCTCTTCGACGCCAAAGCGGTCCATGTACCGACGCACTCGATTGCCATGGTTGGCCATCTCATCCATCATTTTGCGATTCGTTTGGCTGAACCAATTATTGTTCTTGAAGAAATCGCAATGACCGTAGACATGAGCCATGACCAGCTTTTGATCAGTGATGGCATTGGAACGCATCAGGTAGGCATAACAGGGGTCATTGTTAATAACCAACTCGTAAATCTTTTGCAGCCCATAGGTGTAGCCTTTAGAAAGCTGCTCGTATTCCATGCCAAATCGCCAATGCGGGTAGCGTGTAGGAAAGCCGCCATACGCCGCGATTTCGTTAAGCTGGTCACAGTCAACGACCTCAAAAATCGTAGGGTAGAAGTCGAGCCCATAATTGCGCGCATGATCTTCCATCTGCCGCTGAATGTCGGCGAGGTAAGCAGGAAGCGGTTCGAAATGAGTGACGGTAGCCATAGTGAAAGCAGATAGCGGCTAGCGATTAGCTTTGAATGTTTGGCAGCTAGCAGCTATGTGCTAGTCACTGATTGCTAATCGCTTTATTTCCCCTTCCCTAAAAACGCCTTGATCGAATCAAAAATCGCCTCTTTATCTTCAATTTCTGACAGCACTATTTTTTCGTGATCGTCGCCGAAACGGCCTTTAATGGCACGGATATATTCGCCACTGCCATAAGGGCTTTCAACTTGGCCATAGCAAAACAAGTTCACCGCTGGCAACAAGTCTTCGGCCAAGAGCGATAAACTTTGGACGTTGTCTTCTCCCCAGTTGTCGCCGTCGGAAAATTGGAAGCAATAGATGTTCCATTCACTGGGGTTAAATTCAGTGCGAATAAGCTCCTTCGCCACTTTGTAAGCCGAACTAATCCGTGTGCCGCCGCTTTCACGCGTATGGTAGAAGGTTTCTTCATCGACTTCGCGAGCCACGGCGTCGTGAATGATGTAGCGCACGTCGATGCCGTCGTATTGGCTCGAAAGC
>CAZIGP010000630.1:0-3460 GCA_964538425.1 uncultured Pirellulales bacterium
CACGATCGCTAAAACCAGGCGAATGGTTGTTACCTGATTTGGAAAATTGACGATCGTCCGTTCGTCGTATTTAGTCGTAGCGGGCTTTTGGGTAACAGTTGCCATAGCATGTTCATTGTACGTTATTTGGCACAAAAACACGAAGATCGAAAAACGGCTGACCAGCTAAAGTTCATTACAGCCCCAGCCCATTTTGTGTTAGCCTGTTTTTTGTTAAAACTCACGCCATGGCATCATCCATTGTTGGTATTTTGCTGATTACCATTGTATTGCTGCTCACTATCGGATTAGCGGCTCGAGCCATTCTCGGGGAGTAACGCTGGGCCTAGCTTGATTTGCCCTTAGAATTCAGGGCACCTAGGTCCCCTCCTGTCGGGCTGCTAGAATAGATATATAACCTGCCCAGGATTGTCAAAAGCTTCTATGGCGAGGCACTCCGGGGCAAACTTGGCCGTTGAGGCTATTCTCTATGCCAACCGTTGCTCTCGTAATCCTCCGCTCATTCTTCGTGATGGTGTCTGTCGGTTTGGGCGTAGGGCTCATCAATTCTGGCATTTTGCCGAACAATCCAGCGTGGATTCCCTGGGTGGTCATTGTATCGTGTCTTGTGGGTGCCGCGATTGTGATTGGGCTCGATATCTTTACACGCCCGAAGCGGTTGGAAACGATGACAGCCGTTTACTTCGGCTTAATCGTCGGTTTGTTTCTCACCTATGTAGTACGGCTGGCGATCACGCCTTTGTTGCAGAACTCGAACGCCGATGTCGTGCACTGGGTTGAGCTCGGCGTCGGTGCAGTGCTGTGTTATTTAACGATTTCATTGTTGATGCAAACCAAAGATGACTTTCGCTTCATCATTCCTTATGTCGAGTTTTCGAAAGAAGTAAAAGGCCGTAGTCCGTACGTTTTAGATACCAGTGTTGTGATCGATGGCCGTATTGCCGACGTGGTAGAAACCGAAGTGCTCGATACTCAGCTTGTGATGCCGCGATTTGTGATCGCCGAATTGCAAGGCATTGCCGATAGTTCCGATAAGCTGCGCCGCAGCCGTGGCCGGCGAGGATTAGATGTGCTCAATAAACTGCGATCCAATGGAAAGGTCGATTTACAAATTTTCGATCGCGATTTGCCTGAGTTTGGCGGCCAACCAGTGGACATGAAGCTCGTGTTACTCGCCAAGCACTTGCACGGCAAAGTTATCACGAACGATTACAACCTCAACAAAGTGGCCAAACTCCATGGTGTTGGCGTGATCAATCTAAACGATTTAAGCAACGCCTTAAAACCGGTGTTTTTGCCTGGCGAAGCCATTGATGTGCGCATCGTCAAGCCAGGTGAAGAAGCAGGGCAGGGGGTCGGCTATCTGGATGACGGCACGATGGTGGTGATCGAAGGCGGTCGCGATCACGTCGGCCAACTAGCGCATATTGCCGTGACCAGCGTTTTACAAACCAGTGCCGGTCGTATGGTGTTTGGCCGGTACGAGGGGCTATCGTCGCGACAGGAACCGCGCCACGAGCACGTCGGTAGCCGCGGCTAGCAGATAATCTATCTGAATTCGATTAAGCTGCTTGCCGATAATCGTCGACGGAGTGATCGAACACTTCCGGCCGATTTTCACAAACCTCGGACGACAGATTTTTTCGTCCTTGCCGCCAACGGTTCCATGCATCCACTGCCAGCAGGCAACCAATGCCCACCAAAGCGTGTTGCAAAGTGGTTGGCCCCGCGCCGGCAATTAACCACTGAAAAATTTGGCACTCCATGACTGAACCTCCATGTTCAGGTCTGATATTGAGCGAGTGAATGGCACCCTCAGACAAGATTCACCCCGTGGCTCAAGTTCGGGCAGAAATTGTATCGGCCGACCTTGTATGCCTCTACACCATTTTTCGGCCGAATTCATCCCGTTTGGTTGCTAATTTGCTCTGCGATACGAGAAATTCGCCGCTTTTAGTGCCGTGAGCCATCGAATAAACTGCTACCGAGATTAACGTTAGGTGCCGCGAGCCGAGCGGTGCCAAACGACCATGCTTGTCGTACCTCAGGTTCCGCTCGGCTCGCGAAACCTCATTAAATCCAATATTTACCGATGCTCGTTTCTTGGAATTGGCTGCAACAATACTTGCCGCTGTCGATCCCCGTCGAAGAGTTCGAGCGTCGTTTGATGCTAGCCGGACTGAATCACGAAGAAACTAACCAAACCGGCAGCGATCACGCGATTGACTTGGAAATCACCAGCAACCGGCCCGATTGTCTAGGGCACTTGGGCATTGCTCGCGAAGCAGCCGTAGTTTTCAACCTTCCGCTCACGTTGCCCAAAGCGCAACCACCGGAAGGAAAAACGCCGGTCAGTGAACTGACCAAAATCACGCTCAATTGCCCGGCGCTATGTTACCGTTACACAGCCCGAGTCATTCGCGGCGTGAAAGTAAAGCCCAGCCCGAAGTGGATGGTCGATCGATTGGCCACCATCGGCATTGCGGCCATCAACAATATTGTCGATATCACAAACTATGTGCTCATGGAATGTGGCCAGCCGCTCCATGCCTTCGATTATCAAAAACTGGAGGGGCACGAAATCGTCGTGCGCGAAGCTCGGAAGGGGGAAAAGTTCGAAGCGATTAATCACAAAACCTACGAGCTTGAGCCTGGCATGTGCGTGATTGCCGATCGCAACCGGCCTGTGGCGCTCGGTGGTGTCATGGGCGGAGCAGATACCGAAGTTGGGACTTCGACTACCGATGTGCTGGTCGAAGCCGCAGAATTCGATCCGCTTTCAATTCGCACTACGGCTCGCAAATTGGTGCTGCATAGCGATTCGTCGTATCGTTTTGAACGTGGCCTTGATCCCGAAGGCGTAGATTGGGCTAGCCGCCGATGCTGTGAACTAATTTTGGAACTGGCGGGTGGCGAGCTAGCTGCAGGCGTCGTCGATGTTGGTCGCAAGCCAGCGCCGCGAGAACCGGTGGTGCTGCGGCTCTCTCAATTGAAACGCATCCTCGGCATCGAAATCGCTGCTGACGAAGTACAGCGAATTTTAACGGCGCTCGGAAATCAGCCGACAAAAACAAACGCTTCTAGCATTGAGGTTATTCCTCCAAGTTGGCGGCGAGATCTGACCCGCGAAATCGACTTGGTGGAAGAAGTCGCTCGTATCCATGGATACGATGCGATTCCTGAAGATGTGAGCGTGCCGATGGCTACCAGCTCGCGTACCGAGCGCGATCGTGTTTTAACCAAAGTACGGGAAGCTCTGATTGCGGCTGGTATCGACGAGGCCATGACCATCAGCCTCCTCGATCAACCGGCTTCCGAGGCCTTCAGCCCTTGGACCGAAGCCGCACCGCTTATTTCTTCCACGCCGGTATTACGTGGAGCCGATCGGCTGCGCCGAAGCCTTGTGCCAAGCCTACTACAAGCCCGACGAACCAACGAAGCCATTGGCAACCCTCGAATC
>CAZIGP010000631.1:0-3458 GCA_964538425.1 uncultured Pirellulales bacterium
GCCTCAAAAATGACCAACATTTAAGTCAATCATTAGTCTCAAACGGTCGTAGCTTTAGTGATCCCTGCCAGACCGATCTAATTCCCTATGATCATGACGTATTAATTTTTAATCGCGTTCGCTCACGGCCTGTTAAAACAACTACGAAAAATCAAGACCAGAAATACTATCTGTCCGCACCATAGTTGAGCAAACAAACTCAGCCATCAGCTAACTAATCCTCGCCAATTAAACATCGAACGACTCGCCTCCATGAAAATTGCAGCCCTGCAGAAATTTCGCCGTAAACTAGCCGCTGAGGAATCAGTGATCGGTCTTTGGGTAACCCTTGAGTCAGCGAGCATTACGGAGATTGCTGTTGCGCAGTCTCTAGATTGGGTTGTTGTCGACGCAGAGCACGGTCATCTCGATTGGAAAGACATTCTAGAACATATTCGCGCCACTGTGCGCAGCGACACCGTCGTGCTAGTACGAGTTGCAGAACTCAACGTCGGCTTGATTAAGCGGGCACTCGATATCGGCGCCGATGGTGTCGTGGTGCCCTGGGTGGAATCCTCAGAGCAGCTCCGCCACGCTGTGTCGTTCTGTCGATATCCGCCGCAAGGAGTGCGCGGCATTGGTGCCGAACGAGCGACGGCGTGGGGGCAGTGCCTTGTGGAACACACAGCCGAAGCAAACGAAAATGTGCTCGTGGTGCCGATCATTGAAACGGTTCGTGGCGGACGCAACTTGGCGACCATGCTCGACATCGACGGCGTTGAAGTGTTTTTCTTAGGCCCCGCCGATTATTCTGCTACCGCTGGCCATCGCGGCCAATGGGAAGGTCCTGGCGTTGCAGAGCAACTGTTAAATATCAAAGATTCGATTCGCCGCGCTGGCAAGCATTGCGGCGTCATGGCGACCAGTATCGCCAACCTGCGGCAGCGGCGTGAACAAGGATTCTCGATGCTCGGACTAGGGACTGACGCCGGTTTGCTGCTGCGATCGCTGCACGAATCGCTTGGTAGCCTCGGCCGAGATTGCACGATCAATACCGGTCTCGATGAATGCCGGCCAGTGCGCGAATCGAACACGACGGCGTCGCCGCTCAAGGTTCCGCCAGCGTCAATGCGGCCCGATCGGCCCGAAGTGATGACCGCCGTTGGTTCCGGTCCCAAGATCGAAATCGCCAATGGCGTTAACTTTGAGTGTCTCGTCGGCAAGCATTGCAAGGCAAAGAGCCTTACCTCGGGCATCGTCACCTTCAGCCCCCGCGCCGAGTTGCCTTATCATACACATACTTTTGCCGAATCGGTTACACTGCTGAGCGGCGAAGTGGAAATGTGCGTCGAAGGCCGCCGGTATGAACTAGAACCGATGGACAATGTCACCCTGCCACGTGGGGTTGCGCATCAAGTGCGGAACCTTTCGCAACGAAATCCGGCGGTTTTTCATATTGCGATGGCCACTGACAATCCGACCCGCTCGCTGGTCGAAAAAATGTTTCCCCGTCGACAGATGCCTGCCAATTCCACGGGCATGGCCGGAGCTGAACGAATCACTCGTTTTCGCAGCGCGACAAGATTTGCCGCAGGTCCAAATACACAATTCATCGACTTCTTTAACCGAGACCTGATGCCAAACCTGGAAATGAGCGGCGGCTATGGTTTGTTTACACCCGGTGGCCGACTTCCCGCCCACGTTCACGATTTCGACGAATCAATCTGCATTATCGAAGGGGTAGCCACCTGCATCGTCGAAGGTCGCCGTTATCAAATGTCGAACTTGGAGACCGCCATGCAGCCTCGCGGTCGCGTGCATTATTTTATCAACGAATCCAACAATCCAATGGCGATGATCTGGGTTTATGCCGGGCCGTTGCCAGAACGCATTGTCGTTGAACAGCGAAATGCCACCATCGAAGGAAATCCATGGAAGTGACAAAACGGGTAACGTAAATCTCACCATTTTTCTGAGGAGTTGCGATGGTGAGTGCCTCGCCAATTCAACCAATCAGAATTTTCAGGCGATTCTTCCAGTAGATGTCAGGTGAAGTGTGGACGACGCTATTCCTCCATAAACTCCTGTCGCAGCCGCACGAGATCGATGAAAATCTCGCGCGCAGTTGCATAGTAAGGCAACAATTTATTGGCATACAAAATCTGTCCAACAAATTTGGACACACCTCAAACTTCATTATTTTATGTACGATGTTATTGTATTAGGCATAGGTGGTGTGGGCAGTGCCGCCTTATATCACTTGGCGAAGCGTGGAGTGCGCGTGCTGGGGCTTGATCGTTTTTCGCCAGGCCACGATCGAGGTAGTTCTCACGGCAAAACCCGGGTGATTCGACAAGCTTATTTTGAACATCCCGACTATGTGCCACTCTTGCTTCGGGCCTATCAGTTATGGCAGGAACTTTCTGAACAAGTAAATAAGCAGCTATATCATGAGGTGGGATTGCTACAGGCAGGCCCAGTTGCAGGAGCGATCGTTCCAGGAGTACGAGAGGCCGCCCGCTTACACAACTTGGAAATTGAGAGCCTCACTGCTTGTGAAGCAATGGCTCGTTTTCCTGCTTTTCGTCTCCTTGAAGAATGGGAAGCGGTGTTTGAACGGCGCGCGGGATATTTAGATGTCGAAGATTGCGTCCTTGCTCATGTGGATATGGCCAAAAAAAATGGAGCAGATTTACGGTGTGACATGACGGTTCACGGTTGGCGCGTCGAAGGTGATAGCGTGATCGTCGAGACGGATGTGGGCAATTTCCAGGCAGCACGGTTAGCCATCGCAGCCGGTGCTTGGTCTGGCCCGTTACTTGCGAATCTCGGTGCGCAATTTCGTGTGCTGCGAAAACCTTTGCACTGGTATCCTACGCGTAACGAGTCACTCCGCGCGGATCGCGGCTGTCCAACTTATTTTTTTGAAACGGCCGAAGGACTCTTCTATGGTTTTCCACAGATCGACGATTGGGGAGCCAAAGTCGCCCGTCATAGTGGAGGCACAGAAGTAGTCGATCCACTGAATCTCGATCTCGATTTAGATATTGACGAGCAAGCTTCTGTGGAAAACTTTCTATCGAAATACGTGCCGAGCACTGGTCGACCTTCAGTGCGCCATGCAACTTGCATGTATACAATGTCGCCCGATGAGCACTTTGTGGTCGACGTACATCCAGCCCATCCACAAGTCGCTTTCGTCGCAGGCCTTTCGGGGCACGGCTTTAAATTCACCTCAGTTTTAGGGGAAATACTAGCAGATTTGTCAACGATGGGTCGAACCACTCTGCCAATCGATTTCCTCAATTGCCGGCGGGCAGGTATTATTGCTGGAGCATAAAGTGGTTTGGCACAGTCTTTACGCCTGTAACCAAGACGAGCCACTTGTAAATTTTCTTACTTGTTAATTTTTGTTTTGCAGAGTATCCGATGCATCTCAATTTGAAATTTCAAGATTTCGCTTGGGTAATCAAAAATCG
>CAZIGP010000632.1:0-2427 GCA_964538425.1 uncultured Pirellulales bacterium
TGGCCGAGAGTCATTTGGAAGTTGCAATGCGACCAAACCTGCTTAACGGCGCAGGCAATGGGCATGGCACAGCTCCAAACGGCAGCACGGCAAACAGCAGCGTCAACGGCCACAAAAAGACGGACAGAAAACAGGCCGAGAAATTTGTTGAGCCGGTAGCAACCGGCTGAACAATCTAAGGATCGCAGCGCTCGGGGGCCCTGCGACGCCTGGAAGCTAATCGTGTCGACGTTTGACGGCGACACACTGTAAACGGCAACAACATAAATCGACAGTCAAAAATAAGAACGGTGATCGTTATGCAATCGCAATTTCCATTTGATACTCGCCAGTGCGAAGGACTTTACGACCCGGCGTTCGAACATGATGCCTGCGGCGTAGGATTCGTTGTAAATATGCACGGCGAAAAGTCGCACCAAATTGTGCGTCAAGGGCTGGAGATTCTAGTAAATCTCACACACCGCGGCGCTTGCGGTTGCGATCCGTTAACAGGCGATGGCGCAGGCATTCTTATCCAAATGCCGCACGATTTTTTCTCGCCAGCATTTGCCGAGCTTGGCATTCAACTGCCCGAATATGGCGATTATGGTGTTGGCAATGTATTTTTGCCTTCCGACGTTGAGCAACGGCATTATTGTGAACAGCGTCTGGAAAGCATCTGTGCTGAAGAAGGCCAAAAGTTTCTGGGTTGGCGAGACGTTCCTATCGATAACTCAGTGATTGGGCAAACGGCTCGTGATGTCGAACCTGCAATTCGCCAAGCGGTGATTGCCCGCAGCGAAAATACGCCACGCGACCTTTTTGAGTGGAAACTTTACGTCATCCGCAAACGGCACGAACTTGAAATTCGCAGTAGCAATTTGAAGCAAAAAAATTCTTGCTTCATTTGCACGTTGTCATCAAAGGTCATCGTTTACAAAGGACTTTTACTTGCCGATCAAGTAGAGCAATTCTACAAAGACCTTGCCGATGAGCGAATTATTTCAGCGCTGGCTCTTGTGCATCAACGCTACAGCACCAATACATTTCCCACGTGGGATTTGGCACATCCGTTTCGCTTTTTGGCGCACAACGGCGAAATCAATACGTTGCGGGGAAATGTAAATTGGATGCACGCCCGCGAAAGCATGTTGGCCCATCCAGTTTTCGGGCCAGATTTGCAAAAAATCTGTCCAATTTGCGTGCCTGGCGCCAGCGATTCTGCCATCTTCGATAATGTGCTGGAATTGTTAGTTCTTACCGGCCGCTCGCTTTCTGAAGCGATGTCGATGCTGGTTCCAGAGCCCTGGAGCAGGCACGAAAGCATGTCTGACGACTTGAAGGCCTACTACGAATACCAGGCTTGTTTGATGGAGCCGTGGGATGGCCCCGCGTCGATGGCATTTACCGACGGCACGGTAATTGGTGCAACACTCGATCGTAATGGCTTGCGACCAAGCCGTTATTGGGTAATGAAAAACGGTCTCGTCGTTTTGGCATCGGAGGCAGGTGTGTTGAATCTGCCACAAGATCAAGTCGAATTTAAAGGTCGCTTACGTCCAGGCCGTATGTTCCTGGTAGATACCGCACAAGGCCGCATTATTCGTGACGACGAAATCAAAACCGGCCTCGCCTCGAAACATCCATATCGCCAATGGATTTCCGAAAATCAAATTAAACTCGATGACCTGCCCGACCCAGCCAGTGTGAACGGTCATTTGGATGAGCCGCTCGTTAAACTCCAGCGTGCTTTCGGTTACACCCTGGAGGATTTGCGGATCATTATCGGTCCGATGGGAACGGATGGCTACGAACCCATTGGCTCAATGGGCAACGACACGCCGCTTGCCGTACTCTCGGAACGTCCGCAACTGCTTTACAATTATTTCAAACAATTATTTGCACAGGTAACAAACCCACCGTTGGATGCAATTCGTGAAGAAATCATCACGTCGATGATTACTACGATTGGCTCTGAAGGCAATTTGCTTGAAGAAACACCTGAGCAATGCCGGCTGCTAAGACTCGAATATCCGGTTGTCACGAATGCAGAGCTAGAAAAAATCAAGGAGTTGAATGTTGATCGTTTGTGTAGCCGTACACTTTCAATTTTATTTCCCCGTAACGAAGGCGTAGCCGGCTTGGAACGCCGCTTGCAGGAATTACGAGACGAAGCTAGCCGTGCGATTGCTGAAGGAGTGACAATTCTGGTCTTGTCCGACCGCGGCGTGAATCACGACAACGTGGCGATACCTTCGCTGTTGGCAGTCAGCAATGTGCATCATCATCTTATCCGTGAGGGCAGTCGCACTCGGTGCGGCCTAGTGATCGAATCTGGTGAAGCGCGCGAGGTTCATCACTTTGCGCTGCTTGCAGCTTATGGCGCCGGCGCGGTCAATCCCTACCTCGCATTGGCCACCCTCGACGATTTACTGGCTCAACGTTACT
>CAZIGP010000632.1:2437-3454 GCA_964538425.1 uncultured Pirellulales bacterium
TTCACCCGTAAGGAATTACACAAAAACTTCATTAAAGCCGCGGTCAAAGGCGTGCTGAAAGTCATGTCCAAAATGGGCATTTCTACGCAGCAAAGTTATCGCGGGGCGCAAATTTTTGAAGCGGTTGGCCTGAATAAAGCTTTTGTCGACGAGCATTTCTGCTGGACACCCAGCCGTATCCAAGGTGTCGGCTTGGCAGAGATTGCTGAAGAAACCTTGCGCAGACACGAACACGCTTATCCTACGGTGCAAGTCGCCGAGGTCCTCGATCTCGATGTTGGTGGCCAATATCAATGGCGTCGAAAGGGCGAAGCACACATTATGAACCCTGATGTGGTCGCCAAATTGCAACAGGCTACGGCCATCAACAGCCGTGCTGAATTCAAACAATATTGTCGACTGATCGACGATCAGCAAACTCGCTTGCTTACGCTGCGGGGCCTGCTTGAATTCCGCAAAGATGCCAAACCAATACCAATCGAAGAAGTCGAACCAGCCAAAGAAATCGTCAAGCGTTTTGCTACCGGCGCCATGTCGTACGGCTCAATCTCAAAGGAAGCTCATGAAACACTGGCCATCGCGATGAACCGCATCGGTGGTAAAAGTAACACTGGCGAAGGTGGCGAAGACCCGGCGCGCTATACACCAGACGCCAACGGCGATCTTCGCGCCAGTGCCATCAAACAAGTTGCGAGCGGCCGCTTTGGAGTCACTAGCGAATATTTGACGAATGCAAAAGAGCTGCAAATCAAAATGGCCCAAGGAGCAAAACCTGGCGAAGGCGGCCAACTACCCGGCCATAAAGTCGACAAGGAAATTGCCCGGATTCGGCATAGTACTCCTGGTGTTGGTTTGATTTCTCCTCCCCCACATCACGATATTTATTCGATCGAAGATTTGTCGCAACTAATTCATGACTTAAAGAATTCGAACCGCGATGCACGAATCAGCGTGAAATTGGTTGCTGAAGTCGGCGTTGGCACGGTTGCCGCCGGTGTTGCCAAAGGTAAGTCTGAT
>CAZIGP010000633.1:0-3439 GCA_964538425.1 uncultured Pirellulales bacterium
AGTCAGTGGGCTATTGGTAAACCGCTCATAATGGCCTAAGTCGAGATCGGTTTCGCTGCCGTCGTCCAATACATAAACTTCGCCATGTTGGTAAGGGCTCATGGTGCCTGGATCCACGTTGATGTATGGATCTAGTTTCTGCATCCTTACCTGCAAACCGCGACTTTCAAGAAGCAGACCAATGCTGGCGCTTGTCAGCCCTTTGCCTAGTGAACTGACTACCCCACCCGTAACAAAAATGTGTTTCGTCATACGATGCCTGTGCTATTTCCGTGCAGTATCACAAGAAAACACCGCGGAGCCTCCTGCGCGGTACCAAACACTATTGAACGCGGAGACAGGCGATTCGTCAATTCGCCTGAAAAAGTCGCGAAGAAAACAGCACTTTGCTCGCAAATTTTGCCAAAATACTACTTGCTTTTATCACCCGTTGTAGTCTCGCCATCCTCCACAATCTTAATCTGGTCGGGTGAATCGATCACAACCTCTGGTTTATCCTTGAAAATTACCAGTTTACCGGTAACTTGCACTTTCTTTTGGTAAAAATGAACCACAGGATTTTCAATTTTTCCTTCTGCTTTGAATTTTTTAAGCCCTTTATTCGAAATAAATGCGGTAAAGTTGGCAGAAGATTTTATATCCCTCTCTGAATTGAGAAAGCCGATTCCTTTTCCCGTCGGCGCACTCGACTTTTGAACCACAAATTCGACAGTTACACTTTGGTCGATGTAATTTCTTGCTTCATCGGGCGTGATGACTTTAATGTCCGCAGCAGGCTTGCTTTGATCTTCTAGCTTTGATGTTTCCGCTGCATGAACTCTATTTCTTTGTCCTGTTACTAAACCAAAAACCAAACAAACGATGACGACGAATTTCCACATGATTGAACTCAAAAAAGAGTGCATTAAGTAGTTTTCACAAACTCTCGCCAGTTCTAGATATATCTGGAGTACAAAGAACAAACCACTGTTCAGAATGTTCGTTTTTGGTTAGCCCAAACTCGTCTAGTTTTTTAGTTTTTCGACAAATATTTGGGACTTTTTGGTGGTATTTGGCTGGATCGTTGCGATGATTGCCAGCGTTTTACAAATGCAACATAATCGCCAGGCGTGTCGATCCCAATCGTTGGTTCATCTACCACGCCAACGAGAATTTCATGGCCATTTTCTAAAACACGAAGCTGCTCTAGATTTTCCAATTTTTCTAGCGGTGTTCGTGGCAGCTTAGCTAGTTGCAGCAGGAATTCACGCCGATAGGCATACAAACCCAAATGCTGAAAGAAATGTGGAGGATTTGTGCCAAGCAAAGCATCGTCCCATTCGCGGGCATGAGGAATCGCAGCTCGACTAAAATAAAGCGCTCGACCGACCTGCCGCCTGGCATCGTCACTGTTCGTCACTGCCATGACTACTTTCACACAAGCAGGATCGTGTAATTTTTCTTTCTCATGGATTGGCGTTGCCAGCGTTGCCATGGATGCCGCCGGATTTTGCTCAAGCAATTGCACAACAAAGTCGATCGATTCGCCTGAGAGTTCCGGCTCATCTCCCTGAACATTCACGAGAATCTCAGCATCGCAGAGCTTCGTCGCGACTTCAGCAATCCGATCGGTTCCACTAGCACAATTTGGGCTAGTAAGAAAGACTTGTCCGCCAAAATCGCGTACCACGGCGGCAATTTCTTCGCAATCGGCCGCCACACAGATGCCGCTCGGACGAACGGCCTGGGTTGCTGCTTCGTAAGTATGTTGTAGTAGCGGTTTGCCTGTCTCGGCCAATAATAACTTGCGCGGCAACCGCGTGGACGCTAATCTCGCCGGAATAACAATATAGCTAGATGGCACGCCGTTCCTCCCTTTTTAGTTGGTTCTCCATTACCCAACGCCCCAATTTAGTGTCTATCCTAAACGTCGTTTTTTGCCCAGATCAGCTTGAAAATCAGAGAAATTAGCCTAAATCTGCAATATCAAACGTATCCATAAATTGCGCGTTACAATATCTTAATAGGCTTGTCGTGCCACCGTTCGCCCCAAAACGGAGCTTTTAGCATGTGTGGAATTGTCGGCTATGTCGGTCATCGTCAGGCGGTAGATTACCTTATTGAAGGTTTGCGCCGGCTTGAGTATCGCGGATACGATAGTTCTGGTGTGGTCACAATCACCTCGTCGGGCAAGTTTTGTTTAGTCAAAACAGCAGGGCGCATTGATTTACTCGAACAAAAATTGGCTGATACTTCGGCGGAAGGAAACATCGGCATTGGCCATACGCGATGGGCTACACACGGTGCGCCAAACGATCAAAATGCGCATCCACACGTCGGTGGCGAACAAGTGTTGGCGTTAGTGCACAACGGCGTAATCGAAAACTTCCGCACGCTCAAAGAAGAACTTGAAAGCGAAGGTTATATCTTCCGCAGTGCAACCGATAGTGAAATCATTGGCCATTTAATTGCCCGCTGTCTAGAGCAACAAGTTGAAACCTCTGCCAGTTTAACAGATAAGAATGTCGAAATTTCTGATACGCATGCACCACTAGTTCGTGCGGTACAAGCTGCTTTGGCTCAACTTCGCGGCACTTACGGCTTAGCGATTTTGTTTCGAGAACATCCTGATGTATTGATCGCTGCACGTCTTGGCAGTCCACTTGTTGTTGGAGTCGGTGATGGCGAACACTTTGTTGCCAGCGACGCCTCACCACTTGTAGGCCACACAAAACAAATTGTCTATTTGGCCGATCATGAAGTTGCTGTTATTACGGCCGACTCGCTACGCGTCATCCATCGCGATCAAGGAAACGTCACCCATCGCGTACGAGATTTGGAAATCGATACTGGTTCAGTCAACCTGAACGGCTACCCACACTACATGCTCAAAGAAATCTTTGAGCAGCCTGAGACCTTGCAAAATGCGATGCGAGGCCGGCTTGATCGTGAGGAGGCCACAGCCGTGTTTGGTGGGCTCAATCTTACGCCTCAGCAGCTACGACAAGTTAATCGTGTTATCTTGACAGCATGCGGAACCAGTTGGCATTCAGCTCTAGTTGGCGAGTATTTACTGGAGGAATTTGCCCGCATCCCAGTCGATGTGGAATATGCCAGCGAGCTGCGTTACCGCAATCCACCGATCGATCGCGATACGCTGCTTTTTGCGATCACTCAAAGCGGTGAAACAGCCGATACCTTGGCTGCACTGCGTGAAGTAAAACGTAAAGGCCATCCGACGCTGGCAATTTGCAATGTGGTGGGCAGCACCATCGCTCAAGAAGCGGATGGTGGAATTTATTTGCATGCTGGGCCAGAAATTGGCGTGGCTTCAACAAAAGCATTCACATCGCAATGCCTTACCCTAGCAATGCTGGCTTTGTATTTTGGCCGATTGCGCCATCTCAGCTACAGCGCCGGTGAACGCGTCATCGAACAGATGCTGCAATTGCCGGATGCA
>CAZIGP010000634.1:0-3434 GCA_964538425.1 uncultured Pirellulales bacterium
TGCTAGAAGATCGGCTTCGGGCTGAATGGAACCAACCGCGAGACGAGGCAAGATCGACATACCGAACACGCTTGTCAGAAATTTACCGTTGTTGTCAAAACAGCCGTTTGATAGGTGCTGAGCTGCTTGCCAGCTTTACGCCTCCTCAAGGCCGTCTCTCCCACGAAACTCACCGGTCAAAGATATTGTTAGAATCCGCCAACTGTCCGTCAAGCAAGCAGAATGCAGCTTGGATCATCAATAAGGGTCTATGGTGGCAAAAAATCAGCCCCACAGTTGCCTGCGGGGCTGAGGGGAGCCAGGTTCGTGGGTTACCCAGCTCAAGCGAGAAAATTTTCAAAAACTGCCCCGCCGCTAAGCGGCTTAACGTGTCATAAACGACTCCGCGAAACCGCAAGCGGCAGCAAGCTCTTCTCAGTATTTTTCTATTCTGTTTTTAATACAACAAACCGATTACCAACCTCGGTGCGAATTTGAAGCATTACGCCATTTTTTAAAGAGACATGCTTCATGGCCTCCTCAAAATCGTTCAAATTCTCGATTGCGGTTTTGCCTACCTTGCGGATGAGCATTCCCGGCCGTAAGCCTGCCTCTGCGGCGACGCTGCCATTCTCGACTTTCCGAATCAATACACCTTCGAAGCCTGCAAAACTTTTCGCTTCATCGGCATTTAATTCGCTGATTTCGATACCCAGGTCTTTCGCTTCGTAGCCGGTCTTTGCAGCGGGCTCTTCTTTCTCCGGCTGCGTCGAACGATTAACGTTCATCCCGAAATTATCGGGAAGAGACTTGACCGTCACGTTGAGCATGATCGTCTTTCCATCGCGAACAACTTCTACAGGTTGAGCCGTATTCGTTGGTGCACGCTCGACAAGACCCTGTACCTCGTGCGGGCTATGAACGGCTTGACCTGCGAACTTTACAATGACGTCGCCGTCCTGCATCTTGGCTTCAGCCGCCGGGGTGTTGGGGTAGACTTCGCCCACAAGGACGCCTTGACCTTTGGCTACGCCAAATTGCTTTGCCAACTCATCGGTCAGTTCGCCGATGGCGACGCCCAAGTAGCCACGATTGACCGAGCCGTTATGAATTAACTGTTCCGTGACCCACTTTGCATGATTGATGGGAATTGCAAAGCCAACCCCTTGGTAATAACCATTGTTGCTGGCGATGGCGGTGTTGATGCCAACGACTTCGCCACTTAAGTTAACAAGGGGCCCTCCCGAATTACCGGGATTAATTGCCGCATCGGTCTGTAAAAATTTTGTGCGTTGAGCCGACCGCAATTCACGTCCTTTACCACTAATGATGCCAGCACTGACGGTTTGTTCCAAATCGAAGGGATTGCCAATGGCAATCACCCAATCGCCAATCGCCATCGCATCGCTGTCACCTAAATAAGCAGCTGGGAAACTCTTATCTCCCTTAATCCGCAGCACCGCTAAATCACTGTGGGGATCAGTCTTAATGTCAGTTGCCTTAAATTCACGTCCGTCGGCCAAATGAACCATGACCGTATCGGCACCTTGAACCACGTGGTTGTTTGTCAGAACAATGCCGCTGCTATCGATGATCACACCCGAACCGACACCATCTTGAGGAGGCGTCGACCAGCCTTGTCCGTCTTCCATACCTTCGGGAAACATGTCTTCGAACGGCGTTCCTTTAAATGGGTTTTGGCCTCGAGGAACACCACGGAATTGGAACTGTCGATTGCCGCCATTGGCGCTAACCTTCTTGGCATTCGTGTGAGACTTAATCGTCACCACACTCGGCATGGCGACTTCGGTAGCATCGCGGAACGCCTTCGATAAGGCGTTGGCATGATTTACCGTCGAATCATTCTTCAAATCGGCGGGTGTTTTACCGCTGGGTTTGAGATCAGTATTGCTAGCGGCGATGGATGTTTTGGCTTGTTCTTGGCCAATGACAGGGGTTTGGCGCAACCCCAAACCAATGCCGACCACCACTGCAATTGCAACGACAAACAACAAAAACTGACTGGAACGTGATGATTGATTACAGCAACTCATTTCTGGGATCCTCCTCGATCACAGATGGACATAAGATAGGGGTTTTAACGGCCAGAAGGCCAAAACTCTATTAACGCATTACGACAATTGTTCATACCCGGTTCACTGCCTTAAGGTTTAGTTACCGCGGCAGATGTTCTTGGCAAGCATACCACGGCAGCTTACCATTAACTGAATTGACAAAACTGCAATGTACAGCTAGACTTACATCAACACGTTTCCCATTTTTGTGCCGTCCGTTGAAAAGGGGGACAAGCAAATTGGTTTGCTTTTTGAAAGCGGACTGAACTTTTGCAACCTCCCCTTTTTCCACGGGCTGCCAGTTTTTAACTGGTCGCTTTAGCGATTTCTTGTATGGCAATTCGCTCTCAGCCCGTGGGGGTGGAGGAGCTATCCTCGGAACGTATCGCGCAATGTGAATTGCGCCTCGGTTATACGTTCAGTGATAAATCGCTCCTGCTTTCGGCTCTTACACATGCTTCTGGCGCCTTGCATCGGCTCAAGTCGAACGAGCGGATGGAATTTTTAGGGGACGCCATTCTTGGCTTTGTCGTTTGCGAACGGTTGTTTCAACTGTATCCCGATTATTTGGAAGGTGATTTGACCAAGGTTAAGTCGATCGTCGTCAGTCGCAATACCTGCGCCAAAATTAGCCAGTCGTTATCGTTGAACGAGTTCTTAATTCTTGGCAAAGGCATGACTACGAATCCGCGCGTGCCAGCATCACTGATGGCAGACGTGTTCGAATCACTGATTGCAGCAATTTATCTTGATGGAGGCGAGGCTGCCTCTCGCGAATTCATCTTACGCTTTATGGAGCCTGAAATCGAAGCGGCTGTTTCGGGCGAAATGGGTGCTAACTTCAAATCGCTACTACAACAACTTGCGCAGCGCGATTTTGGCACGACACCTACCTACACGTTGCTTGATGAAAAAGGACCAGATCATAGTAAGTGCTTTAAAATTTCAGCCCAGGTCGGTAGTCATCGCTACCAAGCCGCTTGGGGCCGAAATAAAAAAGAAGCTGAACAGAGAGCAGCCTGCAATGCTCTGTCTGAAATCAGCGGTGACGCGGTACCCTACCCATCGGATTGACAATTTACTTTATAACATCGCTCCACTTGGTCCATCGTGCTCGCTCAAACGCACTTCCAAACGTGAAAGTTGAGCGATGATCAGTATCAGCGCATGTCTTAGGCCTCTTCTTTCGGCCGCAGACCGCTTCAACAAATCCTGGTGGATTTGATCTAAAGTTTGTTCGCTTTCTTCCCGGCTACCATTCAAGAAAGCTGCAATTGCCTTAACACTTAACCAAAAGTTTTCCATTAACATATGCACCTCCATCGCGACGGCCTATTCTCATTTTCATGGGAAAATAAGCATGCCTCCTCAGTCGCGGTG
>CAZIGP010000635.1:0-3433 GCA_964538425.1 uncultured Pirellulales bacterium
GGTTATTTTGGCGAGGGAAGCGCCTCAAATCTTGTCGCCTTCTCATTTCAAGCCTTTTTTCTCGAAAGCCATCGCGGGTGCCATTTGACAGAACCCCAAGCGCCACGCGATATTACGTTTCAAATAGATGGTATAGTTGAATGAATTTTTTATAGAGTTGGGAACTTTCAGCCACCCCAGCTCGTCTCATGCCTTGGAGCGGCTGTGAACGACGACTTCCAGCTTATCGACGACGCTCTGGCCGGCAATTCGTCGGCGTTTGGAGTGTTGGTGACCAAATACCAAGACCGGCTATACAACACGCTGGTAAGGGTGGTTGGTTGCGTCGATGAAGCCCGCGATGTCTGCCAAGATGCATTCGTCCAGGCCTACGTGAAGCTTCGAACCTTCCAGCGCGGCAGTGCGTTTTACACCTGGCTTTACCGCATTGCGTTAAATTTGGCCGTAACCAAGAAACGAAAAAAGAAACCCACGCAATCGATCGACGCCAGTCGCGAAGAGACAGGCAACGAACCGGTGTCGCGCGATGGCGCCCCGACCGATCGAATCGAACAGCACGAACGAGTAACCCAGGTGCAAGCCGCTTTGGCAAATCTGGACGAAGATTTCAGAACCGTCATTGTGTTGCGCGAAATCGAAGGACACGACTACGAAACCATTGCCGCCATGCTCGAATTACCCCTTGGCACAGTTCGCAGTAGGCTCCATCGAGCAAGAATCGAACTTAAAGATCAATTAAAAGAGGTCATGCAAGAAGAGGCATAATTAAGGTTGCCGGTGATTTACCCCAGCGATTGGCTTTGACGGCTAAAAGCTTTTTAACATGAAACTCGAAGACGAAATCCTGATCAGCGCGTACCTCGACGGTGAAGTGTCGAGCGACGAAAAGCTGCGCGCAGAGCAATTATTGGCCGGTAGCGCCGATGCACGTCAATTGGCCGACGAATTACGTGCCGTTCGCACGCGGCTGCAGGATTTACCCCGACTTGGCCTACCAGCCAATTTTGCCGACCAAACTTTGCGGCGTGCCGAACAAGAGTTGGCCGCTGCAAATGCCGTGGATTCAGCAGTCACTTCGAGCCATGCAGTAGCTCGACAGCAAACAGGCAGCTTTGTTCAACCAACATCATCCTCCGTTTGGACAAGTTGGCGAGGGATTGCCTGGGCCGCCGTCGCCCTCGCGGCAGCCATCATGATCTTGGTTACCAATCGACCTGCCTCCGAAAAGCACCAAGAACTTGCTAAAAACCAAACACAATCAACACAATCAACTGACAATCAAGTACCGCAGATTGCGGACGATTCAATTCGAGGCGGTGGTACAGGTGGCTTGTCCAATCCCGCGACGGCTCCAGGAAATCAATTGGTTACAGATCGAGTCAACGAAACGCCGTTGTCTCCCGCAGTTCGTGCGAATGATTTAGCGGCAGACCAACGCAATGTTCAATCGTTTTCGGCCACGGCAGAAGGCCAAAAAATGGTGTCCCCAGGTGAAAGTGCCACTGCTGTCAAAGTCGAAGGAGTGTCGCGCGGCGAACACGATGTTAGCGTTAATAACCTCATTGCTGCCGACGACGGCGTGTTGAGTGTTCGTCTTGATATCACTCCAGAGGCGGCACACCAACGAGAATTTGATCGTCTCTTGGCAAAACATTCCATTACGGTCGATGATCAATCCTCGGCCGTAAAACAAGATGCAACCGTAAAACAAGATGCAGAACAATCGCGAGATTCGCCAGCCACAAATAGCCTAGACGCGATTCAACAGGAAGCAACACCAGCAGGAAAGCTGTCACGACAAGCCAGTAAAAAATCGGCGCCAGATTTAGAATCATGGCTGCCCGGTTTAGAAAGTGGCAAAAAGTTAGATGTTATTTATGTTGAGGCATCGCCAGAACAACTAGCTTCAGCCATCGACGAGTTGGTTACTCAAAACCAATGGTTTTCGTCAGTGGCCGTTGCCAAATCTTTGCCGATCCAAAAGTCTTCCACACAGCCAAAAAATGCCGAGACCGCGAGACCTTCGGCATCTGTTTCCGTCTTACCGCAACCAGATGTCGTCGACGAAAACAATGCGGCCAGCGAATTGCTTTCTCCTCGTCCGTCAGAAAAAACTCAAGCTTCCGAAACTCAAGTAGATACTTCTTCGATCGCAAATACTGAAGCCAAATCTGCCGCCGGTCGAGCGATTCGACTCAATATGCCTGCCGAAAAGCGAGCGGGTGCGCCACCGCAAGCTTCCACCGCCAAGTCTTCTTCTACCGAGCAAGACAAGGCATCGTCAGCAGAAATTAATAAAACAGACGGAAAGTCTGAATCTTCGGCTTTAAAGCAAGCACCACCTAAACTTGCGATTTTTGTCCTGCGAATTGTCGAACCGACCAATTCGCCTTCGAGTGCTGCCCCTCCTCGGTAGCGAATCAAAGCTGCTTTTTTGCCAGCCTATAGCACTTCCAGTGGGCTCATTCCCATCGTCAGGAGAACTGCAAAGTTGATTTGTAGGAGGGGAATCCTTTCCCCGACCGGCGCAAGGTAGCGGATTTTTCGGCGAAAGAATTCACCTTCTACAGGACCAAAATGACTTTGCAGTTCTCCTGCATCGTTCGACTTCCTGGCAATTTGAATGCCAGATTGTTAGCATAGGAAAGAAGTTTGTCGCCGTGTTTCTGCGATTCAAAATATAAAAGAAGAGTTTTTATGCGTTATCAAAGTTTGATCATCGTTCTTTGGCTTAGTCTTGTGGTTTCGTTTTCGGCTTCGTCGGCAGAGTTTGCCGTCAACAAGACCGATCGCGGAGTTACCGTTCTATTGGATGGAAAACTATTCACCGAATACCTCGTTCACTCTGGCAAAAAACCCATTCTTTGGCCAATTATTGGTCCCACGGGCAAACCCATGACCCGGGCTTGGCCAATGGATGAAGCCGGTGCAATATCCAAAGATCATCCTCACCATCGATCCTTTTGGTTTTCACACGGCGATGTAAACGGCGTCGATCTATGGAGCGAAACCGATCGCAGTGGTTCGACCGAGCATCGTGAATTCGTCGAAGTAACTGGTGGCAAGACCGCCAAAATCGTCACCAAAAACGATTGGCTCGATAAAGAAGGTAAAAAACTGGCCGAAGACAAACGCACGCTTACGTTTTCTACAAAAGGCAACAGCCGCGTTGTCGATTTTGAAATCGAAATTTCGCCTGCCATGAAAGAATTAAAACTGGGCGATACCAAAGAAGGCACGTTTGCTGTCAGAGTTCCCGACGATTTTCGATTGACGGCAGAAAAAGGTGGTCGCATCGTGAATAGCGAAGGCGTTGAAGGCAAAGCAGCTTGGGGCAAGCGAGCTCAATGGGTCGATTATCAAGGTCCAATCGACGGCGAAACGTGCGGCATCGCCATGCTCGATCATCCCAGCAATTTAAGTTACCCGACAC
>CAZIGP010000636.1:0-3422 GCA_964538425.1 uncultured Pirellulales bacterium
GTCAGCGCGTGCGAGCGAAGGTAGTGAAAAACAAAGTCGCTCCGCCATTCCGAGTCGCCGAGTTTGACATGCTGCACCAAAACGGCATTAGCTACGAAGGTGACGTGCTCGATTTGGCCATGAACCAAAAGTTGGTCCAGCGCAGCGGCGCCTGGTTCAAATATGGCGAAACGCATCTAGGCCAAGGCCGTGAAAAAGTTCGTCAGTATTTAGCCGAAAATCCAAAATTGACCGAAGAATTGCGAGAAAAAATTCTCGCTGCAGGATTTGTCGGTACTGCCGCTGCAGAAGAATAAAACGAGCGATGCGTCATTACGGATTAGGAATGGAACCACCAATCCGCTCAAAAATTGTCAGGTAGCATTTTTGCGCCTTAAAACTCCTTGCAAAAATGAGTCTGGCTTGACCAATATGGTCGGAACTGGGCCGCTGGAATGCCTTCAAACACGGTCTTTCGTGACCTCGTTACGCCGCTTTTGGCCAGCGCAGGCCCGTCGTTAAGTGCCTTTTGCTTGATTCGTTTTTTAGCAATCATGACTTCGCGGGTTTAGCTACCGCGAAAAATCTAGGGGCGCGCTATTTGCTCTTGCTTTTATTGCTCTACCCGCAATCACGTTCCTCCATCCCCATTTCTTTAAGGAGTGAGAGTCATGATTGCCCGTTGTCAATGCAGAACAAGCATAGTAGTTGTCACAATTGCAAGTGTGATGGTGGCTGGCATGGCAGTTGCGCAACAGCCTCCGCTGGCACAACCCCTGCCAGAACAACAACCCGGACAAATTCCCCAACGACAATTGCAAGGACAAACTCAGCAGCGGCCTGGTGCCCCGACGGCTCAAGCCAACATGACCGACGCCCAATTAGCGGCGTGGCTATTGGTTGATAATCATGGAGAGGTTGCGCTGGCTCGCTTGGCACAACAGCGTGCTCAAAACGACGACGTCAGGAAATTCGCCACGCAAATGGTAGAAGACCACACCAAATTTATTGACAAAATACAGCCTTTCGCCGGTCAATACGCTCAAATGGTTGGTCAACAAGGACAGCAACGTATTAATCAAACCAATCGTAGCGCAGGTAATCTAGACATTGTGGAAGTCAAGCAACGGCTTGGTCAAAAATGCTTATAATCGACGCGAAGCGAACTGGAGAAAAAAGAGGGCACTCAGTTCGACAAATGCTATGCGGCTCAACAAGCAATGATGCACATGGCAATGCTCGATACGCTGGAAATATTCCGCAACTATGCTTCTGGAGAACTAAGACCAATATTAGAAGAAGGTATTAAGACGACCGAAGAGCATTTAAAACACGCAAAGGACTTGGCGGAAAGCAAAATGGAACGTCGCGATACAGACCAAGCTCGCCGTTACGAGGAAGAAAACCGTAATTAATTTGATAAATGCAAGACAAGCCCAGAGGGGTTAACGCCTTCTGGGCTTTTTTTATCGTCGGTTCTTATCCACAATCGCGACAAAGATCAGCAAGAAAGCTGTGAGACGAACCCAATACCACATGGTGTGTCCTTCAAGCAGTTCAGTGGAAAATGCCAAGCCTACGCGAGTGACGCCAAGTAAGAAGAATGCGGCGGCAAAAATGGCAAATAATCGATCTCCGGTATCACGCCAAAACCGTAAGAAAAATAGCCCTGCAATAAAAGACGCCATAGCAATGGCGCCGAGCATGAAATTTTCCAACAAAGTTTCCGGTAAAGTTTTCAGTTGCATGAATCCACTCACATTTCAATTAACACGATCTCTTGTCGAATTTTTTTCTAACTCATTTTGATTCCCATACCAATCCAAACAACAGCAGCACAATCGCTACAAGTCCCGGCACTTTTCTCCAGATAGTAAGATCAACCTGTGGCACGACCACAACATCGACATACAAAATAAAATTGTCGAGCATTAAGCCAGCAAAGCATAACCCACTCCAAAACAATAATCGCACGCCACTACGGAAATAGCCACGAAAAAGCATGATTGTGCATAGCAAGCACGTCCCTGCACACAACAAATAGACGACACCTTGCATAGCTAACTCTCCTTGCGCAAGCGAAAGGCTTCGGCAAAAGTCTGAACTTTGTTCATGGGTTTGGAATAAATCAAGGAAATCATGGCAACCCGACGTTCTCGGTAGCAGGCAGATAGCCGATCGATCAGCTCGTCTGTTTCAGTATTGATCGTTTGATAAGAATAATGCGCACCTCCGGCCGAGAAAACACGAACAAAGCCGCGCTTAGCGAAATCGGTCAGTAAGCCTGCAGCCAATTCCTCTGGGATATAGAGCACTTTGGCAATTTCCATTGCATTCCATTGCCGCTGCAATTCTCTGCGCAATAGCAATAAGGCTTCTAGTTGCGCCAGCGACTCAATGTGCTCTTTGATAAATCGTCGAATGTCTGCTGGAAAGTCGTCTGGCATCTCGATCTTTTAAGGTCGCAATCTGCCGAAAGCAAAATGGTTTAATTGCTAAACCGATTCACTTAATCGACCATTACTAACCACTAAAGGCGAATGACGTTCTACTACTTGAATCAATAGCGACAAATCCAAAGGTTTTGCGAGATAACTCGTCATGCCGGCGCTTATGCACTTTTGCTGGTCACCGGGCATTGCATGGGCTGTAAGTGCGATAATCGGCGTTTGGGAATAGCCCGATAAACTGCGGATTGCCGACGTAGCTTGAAAGCCATCCAAGCCAGGCATTTGTACGTCCATTAGAATAACATCGAATTTATCATCTTTAGCACATTGAACAGCTTCATGGCCGTCGCTAGCAACGACGACATCATGACCTCGCTTTCGCAGCGCATGGCAAACAAGCAATTGATTAGCATGTACGTCTTCAGCGAGGAGCACGTTCATCTTCTCCACAGGAGGTGCATCGAATCCTGAAACGGCGGGTGTTGCCACAGAAGATTCTTTTCCTTGCCCAGTTGAATCGGTGTCTGATCGAATTTTTTCTCGACGCAACGTCAAGCTAAACGAAAATTTACTTCCCATACTGAGTTCGCTCTCTACGGTCAGACTACCTCCCATGGCGCGAATCAAATCGGAAGCAATTGCCAATCCTAAACCCGTACCGCCATGACGCCGTGTATTTGTAGCGTCAGCTTGTGTAAAAGGAGCAAATATTCGCTGTTGATCTTCTTGGGAAATACCGATTCCAGTATCGCTGACCAAAAAAATCAGTCGCGCTTCATCCTCGACGATTGTCTGAGATTGGATTCGTAGCGAGATATAACCACGATCGGTAAATTTCAATGCATTAGAAAGCAAATTAACCAAAACTTGCTGCAATCGCTTGGCATCGCCGACATATTGGTCGGGCAAGGTTTCGTCAATTTCGACCAGTAGTTGTAAGCCTTTGTTTGCAGCTCGAAATTCGTGTGCTCGTTTGATGGTTTCAACCAATTC
>CAZIGP010000637.1:0-3420 GCA_964538425.1 uncultured Pirellulales bacterium
CTTATGGTCGGCGACGAGATTGCCACGTTCGACGGCTTGCCCGTGAATTCATTTGCTGAGCTGACGAACTTGATTGCTCAAAAACAACCGACAGATTCGATCACGTTGGAGATTCGGCGCGACGGCAACGTGATGACCAAGAAAATTTCACTCGGCCAATGGGATTAATAAAAATCCAAAATAAAAACATCGGCGATTGGCAGCTTATTTCGCCGGATGTGTTTTATCTTCTGAGTTACTAAAAAACTTCGTTACTTTGTCGAGTGCATCGGCCAAATAAAGCATCGCTGAGTAATGCCCTGCTTCGTACCAATGAATCGGTGGCCGGCCGAACGCTTCCCACAGTTGTTGCGTGCATGCGCGCGGAATGACTTCGTCATTTCGCGCATTTAGCATCAACACGTTTCGACCGGTGATGCACGAACCATACGTGCAGGGATCGACGCTTTTCATCAGCTCTTCCAACTCGTCGAGCGTTCGCCCCTGGGACGCCCATTGTCGTCGTACTTCTTCCAAATGTCGCACCTTGGCCGTGCGCATCACTTGTCCAAGATCGCCTCCTGCCAAGACTGGGCAGCACTTGGTGAATCGTGGTTCGCCGGCCATTGCCAAGGATGCCGTAATCCCACCCAAACTAATTCCGAACACGCCGATCTGTGTCGCATCGACTTCCTCTTGCGCTGCCAACCACGCCACCGCATAACGAATATCCTTCACCGCCTGCGTCATGCCCCGCGCCGTTTCTTCCGGATTCGCAGAGATCATCCTTACGTTGACGTCGGGCTGACGCCGCTCGCCGTAGTACGGCATTTTCAAAAACAATGCCGCCACTCCATTTTGAGCAAGCTGGTGGGCAAACAAACGAGACAGTGGAAAATCTCCGCCCAAAATATGCAGCACTACGCAAGCCGGATATTTTCCAGGTTTTGCGGGCCGATAGTATTCGCAATGAACCGTATTGTTGTTTACATGTGGTGTTTTTACTGGAGACGGAAAGGTGACCAGCGATAATTTGACATCCTCCCCTTTCCAATCTTCTTTAGGAGCGTCGGTAAATTCAAACGTCGCCGCCGGCAAACGGAAGAGCTTGGGCACCGCCTGATCTTCATTGGCAGCGGGCTCAAAGTGAACTTCTCCCTTGCGAGTTTGCAAGGTTTCGTTCGCCCGCAAGCCTTCGGCCCACAAGCCGCTGAACAAAAATTGCACCGAAAACAGGAAAATAATCGTTCGGTAATTCATCCAAGTGTGCCTCAAAAGTATCTGGTAGCTGAAGAGAAATTCCCTTCAAAAGCAGTAGAAATTTCAATGATGTCCTAGCAATACCCTCGTCTCTAGACGTAAGTTTTGCCACGGCTGGAATTCATCTTGTTCCCATTGTTCCGCAAGAGTGGCAATCAAGGCAAGGCTGATAGCATGATTAGTTGGGCTAGACCCATGCTGGCAGGCATTTTAGAATTCCGCACCCTTCGTTTTCGGTAGCTAGTGGAAAAGGATTTCCCATGCTCGGGCTCACCACAGCCGGCTCCGTGGCATCGCGTCTGATGGCCGATGCTATGAGCCTTTATCGCGGTAACTTTCCTCGCACTGTCCGTATCGAAACTACCAATCATTGCCAGGCTGATTGCAGCTTTTGTCCCCGTTCGACCATCGGCCGGGCCAAAAGCTTTATGAAGCAGGAATTGTTTGAGAAAGTCGTTCAGCAGTGCAGCGAGGGCCATTGCCGTTTGATCCACCTCCATGGCTTCGGTGAGCCATTGCTCGATAAGCAATTGCCAGAACGCATCAAGCTTTGCAAGCAATTGGGCATTCCGCGAGTAAAGATCTTTACGAACGGAGACCTATTGAAAGACGAGATGGCGCAGCGCCTGCTCGAAAGTGGCGTCGACGAAATCAAAATTAGCATCGATGGCGCCGATTCAAAAGAATTCAACTTGCTGCGTGTGGGGCTTGATCACGGCAAAGTGCTCGAAAATGTCAAGGCATTTCGTAAGCTGCGCGATGAACGAGGTGTAGCCAAGCCGACGATTGTGGCGGCAACCTGCCAAACGTCCAATCGGGAGCAAACGGAACAAATGCTGAAGGGCGTTGTCGATCACATCGACTTTACTCACATTCACAATTGGGGTGGAGCATTAGGGAGGCTGACCGACAAACGCGTGCGGAAACCGTGTGACAGACTTTGGCGTACCTTTACCGTGCTAGTCAATGGAGATGCCGCATTGTGCTGCCTCGATTACAGCGGCAAAGAGATTCTGGGCAATGTCAATCATGAACGCATTGTCGACATCTGGAACAATCAGCGTTACCGAGAGTTACGTCAATTGCACCGCGAAAGCCGCCAAGATCAGATCCCGCTATGTAGCAATTGTACGAAGTGCTTTTTCTAAAACGCTGAGTAAGTAATCAACGCAGTCGGATTAGTTCGTGTGGTTCATCATCCATCTTTTCTCTTCTTTTCTTCTCTTCTCAATACTTACGTGACTACTTCTTCTCCTCGCATTTTGATTGTTCGTTTGAGTGCCATTGGCGACACGGTGCTTAGTGTGCCTGTGTTGTGCGCGCTGCGTGACCATTTTCCGCAGGCTACCATCGGTTGGATTGTCGAACGCACGTCGGCTCCGCTGTTGCGCGGGCATGCCGATTTGAACCATTTGATTGAAGTCCCCAGAGGCTGGTTAAAATCTCCGCGATTGATTTGGCAAACCGCTCGTAAAATGCGCGCGATTGGCTTTGATACCGCGCTCGATTTACAAGGCCTTACCAAAAGCGCCGTGACCGCGTGGTTTTCAGGAGCAAAGCGCCGGCTTGGTTTTACCAAAAGCGATTTTGAAGGGCGTGAATTTAGCACCAAAATTAACACGGAACTGGTTGAACCCACGGCTCAGCATGTCATTGACCGCAGCATTGAGCTTTTAAAGCCACTGGGCGTTAATCATCCTAGCGTTCATTTTAGGATGCCCGCTTACGAAGAATCGGATGCGGCTATCGCCAAATTTATTGTCGAACGTGGGATGGGCGCGGGCTTCGTGGTGATCAATACCGGTGCCGGCTGGCCTTCAAAACTTTGGCCTGCTGAACGTTATGGTGAAGTTGCACAATACCTGGGCAAGAAACGCAACTTGCCGACCATTATCACTTGGGCTGGCTCAGAAGAGCGAATGGTAGCCGATCAGATCGTCGTTAAAGCCGGGGGACATGCACATCTTGCACCGCCCACTTCGCTGACCGAAGTGGCATCGTTGGCTCGACGCGCCAGGTTATTTCTCGGGTCGGATACTGGCCCGCTCCACATCGCGGTGGCTGTAGGAACTCCTTGCGTTGGTCTTTACGGTCCTATGCCGGTTTCTCGATGTGGCCCTTATGGTTCCAAGCATATCGCGTTACAAAATGCCAAGCTGGTCGGCAAATTGAAAAACCGCC
>CAZIGP010000638.1:0-3414 GCA_964538425.1 uncultured Pirellulales bacterium
AAAGAGTGCATAAAACGAGGCAAATAGCTTTGCACTTGTGGAGTGAAGCGTATCGACCGGGCCCATGCCGCCAAGAATCATCGAGGCATTCAGCAACGCATCTAACCAGTCGAGTTCCGCAAGATAGTGATAACCAATAACGCCGATGGCCAAAGCAACGATGGCAAATAACCATGCCAAGACGAAATGCCGAAATACCCGCAGGGCAAAATCGGTGCGCGGAAGGAGTTTGTGCTTTCGATGTTCGTACATACTCTTTTAGAACCGACCTGTAGGGAGCTTTGGAAACTTCTTGTTTGGCGAATTCTATCAAGAAATCGATGGAGAAATATATCAGGATACCTGACACGGCCTTAGTAATCGCACGTTGATTCTTTGGCATGTTGCGGACAATTTTGCTGCTGCTCCGACAGTCGATGAAACAACGCAACGTTGCAGCTAATTGAGTCGAAGCAAACTCACGAGGGATGCAACCTTAACATGACAGTTTTGCGGCACGGCGCTTGCACACTGCAAGTTGGCAGTCTCTTCTGCAATCTCCTCCAACTCGTCGGAACGCCGCCATGCCTCAGGTGCAAACAGGTTTCTCCACTGCAGATTGTGATTTACAACGACGTGTTTCCAGCTTCTTAAATCGATTTAATCTCGGTTGTAGACGAACCGTACAAGTCGAAGCCAAGCAAGGGTTTATTACTCTCCTTGGGACAGTTCCAAGCTTCCAACACCGCCAGCTTTGTATTGAGTTTAGTAAATACGTAGATGGCGTAACGGAGGTGAATGATTGCCTGTCTGTGTCGATCGATCCAGTGGAAAGTAATCCTCGAGAGACAAAGCGGTTGGTCGTGGACAAACCACACCGGGCAAATTGCGACCGGCAGCTATACTCGGTCCACTGGCTCCCGATTACTTGAACTCCATAATTTGGCCTACGAGGCGGCCCATGCGTGTTACCCCCTAAGGCTTGCTTGGAATTTGCCCCTCCAACTCGCAGCGTGGGCCGCCTTTTTGCCATCCATGACGACTGCGTTGACGACTACTTTAAAGAGCTTGCCCATGTTTGGAGTCAACGGAGCCTGTGCCTTGATTCTCACTGCCGTGACATTCATTGTCTTTCAGATGCCTCGGGAATGAATGATTGGAATCGATCCGCAAGATACAGCCACAACCATACCATCTTGAACCGGATCGACCCGAAGTACTGACTTGCGATCTGCTCCGCGCGTAAGTTGATTCCTGAGTAGCACTTATTTTCGATTTATACTTTTAACGGCTCGCAACCCGCAACGGCACCCTGCAAACTCTGTCGCGGGGCATTTGGTCGCGGGCTGCTTTCCTGCCGAATCAAATTGTAAATTCTCTTTTCAGTTCCTCGGCTTGTAACCATAATTTTATTGGATTCATCTTACGACGTAGCGAAAGCCACAACGCCACAACCAAATAAAATGACGTCAAAGAAAGATATTCAGGAAGTCATCGCTTACCTTTCGTATCGGATTGGGGAAATCTATTACCACGATCGTCCACTGAAATACGGCGGCACCGCAGCGGGTGTTGAATTGCTCCTATACGCTTATCATGATATTTGGGCACAGGCTACCAATCGAAGTGATGAGCTTGAAGATGTATGGAGATCTGAACTAAAGCAAGAAGACTGCGGGTCAACCAATTTCTCCGGCCGATATTCAATCGATCATCCCGAAGCCGATTGTGACGAAATTGCCAATTACGTCGTATTACATTGGCGTAAGATCAGCAAGCTACTTGAGGTACCTATTCCTCACGCACAACTGGAAAAAGATTTTTCCGAACATATCCAAGTGAAAAAGAAACAGTTTAATCAATAAACAATGCGGGGCTTTTCCAATAACCTCCGTCAGCCGTAATTAAAGATAATTGATTCAGTAATTAGTTTCCGACGTGAGCCGCGACATAGTTTTGAACCAACTTAATTAAATCGCGCCGGTCTTTTAATCCCCAACGATTGGCAGTATGGGCAATATCTTCGGCCGACATACGGTGTTGGCAAGCAATCTGAGCTAATACCAATGCTGCAGCACGCTTCCCTGTCGCGCAATGTGCATAAATTGGCCGTGGTAAATCCCCCAATGTTGCACGGAAACGGTCGAAAACCTCTGGGGTAAGAGTATGCAACGTGGTCGGCAAGTGAACATACCTCATGCCGACTGTTTTTACCTCATCCCCTTCTTCTGCGGGCTGCAATTGATCGCTGTCTTCGTGATCACTGCGAAAATTGATCACCGTTTGGTAACCCTCTCTGAAAAGCAGCGGGATGTCTGATGAATTAGGTTGGCCGCCAACGCTGATCGAATCATCGATGCGAAACATTGTTACCCCCTACCTCCCTCCGCTGATTAAAGAAAGCTCTTTTCAAACTTGCAATTGATGTGCCAAACGACAGCGACCAACCTTACTGGAAATCGAAAATCAATATCGAAATTGTTTGGAAAAAAATATTTATCACATTTTTGGTGCTCGAGATTTCCTCAAAATGACTTTATTGGTGTGACAACCATCTGTCACACCCCGTTGGTATGGTAATCGGCATGACCACTTACCGAATCGTACGTATCGAACAGCAACCTTGCTCCCATAATAAAGCCATTTTACACGTCATTGCAGTCGCCACAGGAAACCCAGCGATCTACGATCATGTTTGGAATGCAGAACAAGTAATGACCGCCACAAGACAAGGCGAAGACTTCTACACGCAAACCCGCGATGCTCGCGGACCAGAATCAATCACTTGCGGTCAATGTCCAGAATGCGGGTTAGTGCATGTGATGATAAACCGGTTCGACGGACCAACGAATATTTTTTCGCCGCACTGGTGAGAATTGACATCGTCGTCGTTGCTGACTAATGTAGGTGAGTCGCCAAGTTATCTTAGCGGCATGAGGCCACGACGGTCCTGCCCCACCGCCGTGGCCTTCATTATGCGCAGAAGCATCGTCGGCGATATTGTGCTGTAATCGTAAAACTTTCTTAATGGTTCATGCCAGCAAATCTTTCAATCGCGCAAATACAAAACACCGCTGGCAGCCCGCGAGGTTTGGTTCGTTAATTATCACGCCATCAAGATCGCAATGTCGTGATGACATAACCACAAAGCAACTGTTTACACAAAACTACGGGGAGGATCAGCACGCACGGGGATAGTCTGGCTTCGACTTCTTGGGCGATGGCTGTCACTTGTTCGGTATCGGTACAGAGCGGCAAATGCTGGCCGTGCTGTTCGATGGATCCTAAGGGAATGACACGGGCAGTTGTTTATCGAAGGCGCGGATATCCTGCCATTTGAGCTCGTGCCATTTCACAAGAGATCTCCACCCAGTGAATATGAGTGCGGAAAAAACAACAGCCTTACCAAGCCGTCCAGCCGCCGCCGACAACGAG
>CAZIGP010000639.1:0-3414 GCA_964538425.1 uncultured Pirellulales bacterium
TGCCGCTGCCTGCCGAACATGAATAGATAAGCAATTTTCTTACAACAGGCATTTGCCAGGGAGGGCAAAGGTGGCTGCGGCGAGCGGGCTGAAGGTGTTTTGGTTGACGTGGCTTTCCCAGCCTACCAGTGATCGTGCGTTGTATCGCTTTATTCGTAAGCGCCAGCCCCGCAAGATTATGGAACTGGGCATAGGCGATGTTACACGTGCCGAGCGGATGATTTCGCTTGCCTTGCGATACCGCCCTTCTGACGAGATCCAATACGTTGGCGTCGACCCTTTTGAAGCTCGGCCGCAAGGTTTACCTGGCTTATCACTCAAGGAAGCTCATAAGTCGCTGCGTGCTACCGGAGTGAAAATAAACCTGATCCCAGGCAACCCTTTTGAGGCTTTGGCTCGAACGGCTAACTCTTTACGAGATATCGAGTTAGTGGTGATTTCAGCCGATCAACCCCAGGCGGCGTTAGATCAGGCCTGGTTTTACTTCCCTAGAACACTTTCTGCCGGTGCAGTTCTATTTCGCGAAGAGTCCAGCGGGGATGCGACAAAATCGCTCGTTCTCAAACAGTTTGCACGCCTAGATTTGGAACGCTGGGCGGCAGCGGCAACTCCCAAACGTCGAGCAGCGTAATACACTAATCCAATCCACCGGTGCCTGAGAAAATGCCGAGTTCAGGCCGGTTATCGGGTTCATTTTTCTAGCTGCGCTCGAGTTAATCAATTCGGACCGTCGCCAGCAGAATTTTCGTGGGATATGATGAACCGACAAACCGGCTGTTTGTCTATGTAAAATAATTGCCGGTCAAAAGCGAATGGTTGGGTAACAGCACCGCCTTAAACGGCAAGCGTTCCGGCGACGGCGGTACGGTTCACTGCAGACTTATGGTTGTCTCTTGATTTCCGACTCCCCCAGCATCATGCAATTTCCCAGTTCATCGGCGAATGCTCCAACACTTGCTGCTTCCTCGGCTAGCGTTGGCACATCCAGCTCGAATCCATGTGCGCGAGTGGCGATGGTCGAAGGCAGCCAACCGCATCTGTCGGGAGAAATTCAACAATTACTTCGTAGCCGAATTCGCACCGCAGCTTTGCTGTTAACAATTGGTTTTACAGCGTTCTTCGTGCGAAATCTGTTTTACGTCAATTATTCGAATCCCGAACATCTATTTCAGACTTTTTTTCATGGCGTCGTCACATTAGTGTTGGGACTTGTCGGCGGAGGCCTCTGCCACAAATGCACTTTTGAATTAAAGACGCTGCGCCGTGCCGAATTGGTTGTTTTTGGTTTGCCGGCAGCATTTTTTATTACCATTCAATGGCTTGGCTTTCGCGAGTATGCCCAATTGGGAATTCAGCGAGCATTTATTGAAAGCCCTGCCGCTCCGTGGTTGCTGTTAATCTTTGTTTATTCACTGTTCATTCCGAACACTTGGCAGCGTGCAGCTTGGATCATTGGCATCATGGCAGCCACTCCGGTCATCGAAACGATTGCTGCACGACTGACCATGGATCACATGGCTGATATTACGTCTTGGTTCAATATCAGCACCGTATTTCTGATGTCTGCGCTGGCAGGAATCGCGGGAGCGTGGGGCGTTTACACCATGGGGCGGTTGCGGCGCGAAGCTTTCGAAGCCAAACAACTAGGCCAATACCGCCTGAAGCGATTATTAGGTGCTGGCGGCATGGGCGAAGTTCATTTGGCCGAGCATCAATTAATGAAGCGCCCCGTAGCGATCAAGCTCATCAAGCCAAGCAAAGCTGGCGATCCACAGGCTTTGGCAAGGTTTGAACGAGAAGTGCGAGCCACAGCCAAGCTGTCACACTGGAATACGATCGAAATTTTTGATTACGGCCATACCGACGACGGAACGTTTTACTATGTGATGGAATACTTGCCAGGCAAGAGCCTCGCAGATTTGATCGATCAACACGGGGCCATGCTACCGACGCGCGTGGTCTCGTTACTATCGCAAGTTTGTGAAGGATTGTCAGAGGCCCATGGCATCGGTTTGATTCACCGGGACATTAAACCGGGAAACATTTTTGCAGCCCAGCGTGGCGGCGTATACGATGTGGCCAAGCTCCTTGATTTCGGTTTGGCAAAGCCTGCGGTTAGTAAAGGCGATATTACACTCACCCAAGAAGGTGCTATTACGGGTTCGCCGCTATTTATGGCTCCCGAGCAAGCCGCCGGCGACGGTGAGCCTGATGTGCGCAGCGATATTTATGCACTTGGTGGTGTAGCGTATTACTTGCTCACCGGTCGCCCGCCCTTTGAGGCAGAAAATCCGATCAAAGTGCTTCTTGCTCATGCGCGCGACGCAGTAACGCCTCCTTCACAATTACAAACCGGAATTCCACGCGATTTGGAAGAAATTGTACTGCGTTGTTTGGAAAAAGAGCCCCAAAACCGGTTTGCAAATGTAAATGAGTTACGCGACGCGTTAGTCTCGTGCGGTATCTATGGAAAGTGGACCCGCGAAGACGCGCGTCGTTGGTGGGATACCAACGGCGGAGTATCTCGCTGTGGCGAGGAGCTGTTAGCCCCGGCAATCGATGCGATGCCTTCGCCAGCAGGTGCGGTCGTAGGCTAATTCTCAGCCTTTCTGGCAACTTACGATCTACCCTGGATCGAGATATAATTGAATGTTTGGGCCATTTTGGCCATTTTTTGTTATCTCTAGCCCGCCCGTGTCTGCCATGCCTCGTACGATGCTTGAAAAAATTTGGGATGCCCATGTGGTGCATTCCGAGCCTGGAAAACAAACCCTTCTGTATATCGACTTGCATTTGGTGCATGAGGTAACCAGTCCGCAAGCATTTGAAGGATTACGATTGGCGAAGCGAAAAGTACGACGGCCTGAATTGACCGTAGCGACGCCCGATCACAATGTGCCGACAACCGATCGTCGGCTGCCGATTGCCGATCCAATTTCCAAGCAACAAATTGACACGCTGCGAAATAACTGTAAAGAGTTTGGCGTGCGACTATATGATCTCGGCAATCCTCAGCAAGGTATCGTACATGTCATTGGTCCCGAGTTGGGGATAACGCAACCCGGCATGACAATCGTGTGTGGTGATAGTCACACGGCTACGCACGGGGCGTTTGGGGCGTTGGCATTCGGCATTGGTACCAGCGAGGTAGAGCATGTGCTGGCCACGCAAACGCTGCCACAATCGAAGCCAAAAACCTTCGAAATGCGAGTCGAAGGATCGCTTGGGCGCGGAGTGACGGCCAAAGACGTCATTCTGTATTTGATCGGACAGATCGGTACCGATGGCGGCACGGGCTATGTGATCGAATACACCGGTCCAGTAATGCGTGGCTTCTCGATGGAAGAACGCATGACGGTATGCAACATGTCGATCGAAGCCGGTGCGCGGGCAGGAATGATTGCTCCGGACGAA
>CAZIGP010000640.1:0-3409 GCA_964538425.1 uncultured Pirellulales bacterium
GCACCTTCGATTACATTTCTCCCGAACAAGCGCGCGACCCGCGCAATGCTGACGTGCGCAGCGATATCTATTCGCTCGGCTGTACGTTGTATTACATGCTGACTGGTCGGCCTCCCTTTCCTGAAGGCACGGTGTTGCAAAAGTTGCTGCAACATCAAGGCGACGAAGCGCCCGATCCGCGCGGCTTCCGAAACGATTTGCCCGACGACCTTTTGCCCATCCTGCGCGCGATGATGGCAAAGTCGCCGGCCAAGCGCCACCAATCTCCGGCTGAACTGTGTACCGACCTCATCGCGTTTGCCAATCGCAACGGCATTCCCGCCATGGGTTCCAGCGGACTCATGCTGCTTTCCACCAGTGGGCCGGTCCCTGCCGAGTGGCGGCGTCATCTTACCTGGGCAGTCCCTTTGACGATATTTGTGGTGGTTATGGCACTTCTCAATGCCTGGTGGAGTTTAACGGTCGAACCAGCTAAGCCTCCCCAAATGCCACCGCCGGCCTCGCTTCCGCCGGCAAACTCGCCGATTCCGATAGATCCGCCCCCCATGCCGGAACCTAACGCTTGACAGTGCTCTAAGATACAGTTATCACAAAGTGAGCGGTGCTTGATTTTCGACCGTTCCCGCCACAAAAATTGTCCCTAATTGTACGTAGGGGCAATTCCCACCTTTGCAGCAGCTCTGAGCATACACTTCGAAGCCAGAGCCATATTACTACCGAGGAGAATTCCGCATGAAGAAGTTTGGCTTCGCTCCGTCATTTACCGTCATCGTTTGCGTGGCCGTTTTTGGCATCGGAGCGCTTTCCGCTTATGGACGTGCCCAGTACAGCAAGCAGTTCATCGAAAAATACTGCGATCCTAAATCCGAAGATGCGAACACCAAAAAGTTGGCCGCTGCGGTAGCCACCGCCAAGTGCAATACCTGCCACGTCGGTACCAAAAAGGCCGATCGCAATAATTACGGCAAAGAGCTTTCGAAGCTCCTCGGGAAAAACGAAAAAGCCAAAGACAAGATCGAAAAGGCGCTCGATGATGCCGCCCAAATCAAGGTCGACGACAAAGATCCAAACTCGAAGACTTACGGCGATCTGCTAAAAGAAGGCCTGCTGCCAGGCGGCGCAGAAGAAAAGAAGTAATCCGCGCGAGTCACACCGCTCACTCGAACATGCCTTCGGGCATGCCTTCGACATTGCGGACGACCACTCGCTTGATACTATCCCAAGCCACGACGGTCATCGTAATGGTGCCGTCGGCGGCTTGATTCGCAAACAACCCATGAGATTCGCACGAGTGATTCTCGTCGAACCAATCGGGCACAAGCATGGCGCCGCCTTCGAGATGCAACTCGATCACGGCGCCTTGTTCTTTTTCTTCCCACAGTTTTCGCAACAGCGAACATATCGGTGGGGCGTTGGATGAGTAGCGCATGGAATAGTCTCCCGTGTCTTCGGGCATCGGCAATGCTTCAGAATCGTCGGCAGCTCCGCCGCTCTGAATGCCCGAGTAAGAAGTTTCTTCGGCCACCAGCGGAATGCGAAACTTGGTTCCGCAGTGCGGGCATTCACCCGCTTTGCCTTGCAAACGCGCCGGCCCAGTCAGACGGTGCCCATTCGGGCACAAAAAAGCAATCAAATCGCCCCCGGCAACTCCGTGATCTTCTTCGTCACGTAATTGCAATTCTCCAGAGTCCGATACGGCCTTGGCGACTTCGCCCGCCGCACCCGGCTTCGACAACAACTCGGCCATCGCACCTGCATTCGCAGGCACTTTAAACCGCGCATTACAGCGCGGGCAACTCGCAGTACGTCCCACCCGATCTTCCGGAGCAGAAATCCGATGACCGCTGGGACAGAGGAATTCGATGGCCATAGCGTTAAGCGTTTCAATCCGGACGAGACAAATCACCCCTGTAGGAGGCGAATCCCTTCGCCGACCGAATGGCCGGTCGAACATCCACCTACCGTTTGTCGGCGAACGAATCCACCCCTACATTTCAATTCCCAGACAACCTCAGATTCAATCGTACCACGTAGACCGCAAGAAAGGGAGAATATCAGCAAAGAGCCGCATAATTCTCCCCGATTCCGTTCCTAGACTCGCGATTGTGATCGGCACGTTCTTGACTTCAATCGCCATCGCTGCCCACACTAACAACTGCCGCAGTTTTTCGGGCCAATTTGCGGGGCCAATTTGCCGGATAGAGAAATAGGTTTTATGGCGATAACTGTCGTTTGCCCTAGTTGTCGAGCACGATTTCAAGTCAGCGAAAAGTTTGCTGGAAAAGAAGGTCCGTGTCCGAAATGTAAAGGGAAAATCAAAGTTCCGGCGCTGGAAGACCAAGTGGTTGTCCATGCTCCCGAGGAATTTGCCGGCGCAGGGAAGGACTCCAAAGGCCGGCCGGTCCTCAAGCCAATCGCTCGAGTCGAAACCAAAGTCCAGCCCGTCGTGATCGCGGGCATCGCCACGGGAGCGCTTGCGACATTGGCCATCGCCTTGATTGCGGGCCAATCGGGTCTCGACGCGGCAACTCAACAAATCATGCTGGCCGTCGGTGCCGTAGTGCTCGCGCCGCCGCTGGTGCTCGGGGCCTACTCATTCTTGCGAAACCAAGAACTCGAAGCCTACACCGGCAAAGAGCTGTTACTGCGTGTGGCCATCTGCTCGGCCGCTTATGCCGCACTCTGGGGCGCCATTTGGCTTTTGAAATTAAATTTCGTAACCGACTCCCAAAACCTGGAAATCTGGAGCATTGTCTACCTGGCCGGCCCGCCAATGGTAGTCGGCTCACTCGTGGCACTGGGGACGCTCGATCTCGACTTCGGCAGCGGATTCATGCACTACTGTTGTTATTTGTTAATCACGGTCTTGTTGCGATTGGCAATGAAACTGCCACCGCTGTAGGTCCCGATGGCTTGCGGGCCCTACCAAGCAAACGTTCTCCATGCGCGATCTTCCCGAAATTGCCGGCCTCGATTCGCGAAAAGCGCTGATCCGCATTCCGCCCGAAACCGATGTGCCGCTCACCGATCGCGTGCGACATCTCATCGATACCGCCGAGTTTCGCCGGCTGGCAAACGTTAGCCAGGTCGGGTTGGTTTCGCTCGTCTATCCGGCGGCCAACCACTCCCGCTTCGAACACTCGCTCGGCGTTTATCGGTTAGCGCTGCTGTATCTAAAACAGTTGTCGTACGACGATCGTTTTGCGGCGGCCATTTCACCGGCCGATGCCGAACTATTTATCGTCTCCGCACTCTTGCACGATCTCGGACATTGGCCGTTCTGTCATCCTATCGAAGACCTCCGCCTGCCGTCGGTGCCGCATCACGAACTGTTCGCCAACAGCTTCCTGCTCGAGGGCGAAATCGCCGATGTGCTGCGTGACGACTGGAACATCAACCCGCGCGACGT
>CAZIGP010000641.1:0-3397 GCA_964538425.1 uncultured Pirellulales bacterium
GAACGGGGAAATTATTTACGATCAAACTAAGCTCGCGCACATTTCTAGCCGGGCGCCGGGGACAGTGTGGCGAGTGTTCAAGCAAGCCGGCGATACGGTGCGTGAAGGCGAGTTGTTGGCACTTGTCGATGCTGCGGAAGTGGGCCGAGTCAAATCCCAATTCTTAGAAGCACTGGCAGACTTGCGTTTGCAAAACGCATTACTCGAAAGATTAAAACCGCTTCAGCAAAATGGCGCCATTGCGGGCCGTAAATTTACGGAAGCCCGCGCGGCAGCCCAAGCGGCTGAAATCAAATTACGGACGGCCCAACAATCACTCGTCAATCTTGGACTACCGGTCGATGTCAAGCAATTCGACGATTTGGAGCTCAATGAAATTGCAGATCGTGTAAAGCACCTCGGCCTATCTGAAGAAGAGATCGGCGAGGAGACAAAAGAACTCACATCATCAAATTTGTTGCCGATTCGCGCGCCGCTCGATGGCACGGTGGTCGAACGTCACGCCGTACCCGGTGAAGTCATCAACACCGACGCTCGGCTGTTGTCGATTGCCGATACACGTCGAATGTGGTTGATGCTGCACGTACGGCAAGAAGATGTTTCGAGCATTCATGTCAATCAACCAGTGCTTTTCCATGCGACGGGGGGCGCGAAAGGGACAGAGGTTGCCGGTAAAGTGGCATGGATCAATACGGCGATCGATGAAAGCACCCGCACCGTTCAGGTTCGTGTTGAGCTGAAGAATGACGACGGTCAGCTTCGTGCCAACACATTTGGAACAGGCCGAATCATCTTGCGCGAGGAACCTCAAGCAGTTGTCGTGCCGAACGAAGCCGTTCATTGGGACGGCTGCTGCAATGTGGTTTTTGTTCGAGACAAAGATTATTTCGAGCCGAATGCACCCAAGTTTTTCCACGTGCGAAAGGTTCGCCTTGGTGTTGAGCAAAGTGGCATGCGAGAGATCATCGTTGGCTTGTTGCCTGGCGAGGTCGTAGCGGCCAAAGGCAGCAACGTGCTGGAGTCGCAACTGTTAAAAAACAAGCTCGGAGAAGGCTGCGGCTGCGGCCATGCCCATTAATACCGGGTTCTTAATTCTGATTTCTAATGCTTAACTGGATCATCGACTTTTCGCTGCGACATCGCTTCTTCGTCATCGCCATCGTCACGGCGTTTGCAGCGATTGGCGTATTGTCGCTACGGCAAATCAATATCGATGCTTTCCCTGATACCACTCCGGTTCAAGTGCAGGTAAATACGGTAGCGCCAGCACTCGGGCCCGAAGAAGTCGAACAGCAGATTACCTTTCCGCTGGAACAAGTGCTGGGCGGGCTGCCGCACCTACAAAACATGCGGTCGATCTCCAAATTTGGCTTCTCGCAAGTGGTGCTCATTTTTGACGACGGCACCGACATCGATCGAGCCCGCCAATGGGTCAATGAGCGACTCGCCGTTGCGGAACTGCCTGCTGGCATTGAGCGGCCCAAAATGGGACCGGTTTCAACGGGGCTGGGAGAGGTGTTCCACTACATTGTCCGCGCTCCCAGTCACGATCCGAGTTACGCTCGCACGATCCAAGATTGGGTCATCAAACCCAGGCTGCGCACGGTGCGCGGCGCCGCAGAAATTAACAGTTGGGGCGGGTACGAAAAACAATATCAAATTCGTATCGATCCCCAAAAACTTATCAAGCACAACCTGACATTCGATCAAGTTGTGAATGCTGTCTTGGAGAACAACCGCAATGTCGGCGGTGGAAATGTCCCGGATGGATCACAAACTGCGCTCGTCCACGGCGTTGGCCGGGCCACCAACATCGAGCAAATCAAAGCCGTTGTCATCACGTCGATCGACGGCGTGCCAATTCTTGTTCGCGATGTCGCCGACATTGAAATTGGCTCCGAAATCCGTCGCGGCGCTGTCACTGCTGGTGGCCAAGGAGAAGTCGTCCTCGGACTTGGCTTTATCTTGATGGGGGACAATCCGCACACCGTTACCAGCGCGCTGAAGCAACGGCTCGAAGAGATCAAAGCCACATTGCCGGCCGGCGTTGAAGTGGAAGCGGTGTACGACCGCACCGAATTGGTTGATCACGTCATCAACACGGTCAGAAACAACTTGTTTGAAGGCGGGCTGCTCGTCATCGCCGTATTATTTGCCTTCTTGGGAAACCTGCGAGCCTCGCTGATCGTGGCACTGGCGATTCCGTTGTCGATGCTGTTTGCTTTCACCGGCATGCTCCGCTTTGGCATTTCCGCCAGCTTACTCAGCTTAGGCGCGATCGACTTCGGCATGATCGTCGACAGCTCGGTAGTAATGATCGAAAACTGCGTGCGCCACGTCGCCCACGGCGACTCTCGTCGACGAAGCATGATTGACATCGTCCGTGATGCCGCCGTCGAAGTGCGTAAGCCGACCATGTTTGGTGAACTCATCATTATGATCGTTTACCTGCCGATCCTCACACTCGAAGGAGTCGAAGGTAAACTGTTTCGGCCAATGGCACTGACCGTGATATTCGCCCTCGCTGGCTCTATGATTCTGTCCCTCACGCTGATGCCTGTGCTTGCCAGCTTGATATTGCCCAAACAAATTGAAGAGCGTGAGCCGCTGCTGATGCGCGCAATCAAATGGATTTACTTGCCCGTCCTGCACTTGGCGATGCGGCACAAAGCCATGGTGATGACCTTCGCCGGCGTTGTTTTATTCCTCGCCTTCGGCGTCATTGCCCCGCGGCTCGGAACCGAATTCATTCCGCGGCTCTCCGAGGGAGCAGTCCTTATCAACGTGGTGCGTTTGGCAGGAACCGATCTGGACGAATCAGTTCGCTATAACACGCAAATCGAGCAGGCGCTGCTCAAAAAATTTCCCAGCGAAATCGATCATGTTTGGAGTCGCGTCGGTACGGCAGAAATCGCCACCGACCCGATGGGCGTTGAAGTCAGCGATGTCTGTATCTCTTTCAAACCGCGCAGTCAGTGGAAAAGCAAAGCGAAATCACAAGCTGAATTAACGGCGCTCATTGAACAATTTCTGCGCGATCTGCCCGGCCAGCGCCTGGCATTCCAACAGCCGATCGAACATCGCATGAACGAAATGGTCACGGGTGTGCGCAGCGACATCGCCGTTAAGCTTTATGGCGACGATTTGGATTTGCTCGTGCAAAAAGGGAGCGAGATCGAACAAATTTTGAAATCGGTCCCTGGTGCTGCCGACGTGGCCATCGAACAAGTTGCCGGCCAACCAATATTGCAAATCAAAGTCGATCAAGCACAACTTGCCCGCTATGGTATTCCCGCTAAGACGGTGCTCGAAGTCGTCGAATCGCTCGGCAGCCTTCCGCTTGGTGAAATTGTCGAAGGGCAGATTATCTTTCCCTTGGTGGTCCGTTTACCGGAAA
>CAZIGP010000642.1:0-3392 GCA_964538425.1 uncultured Pirellulales bacterium
CGAGACCATCGAGTGGGGGCAGGTCGTCTACGTCAATAGATTCCAGTGCGGCGTTCAGTCGCTTGAACGACAAATCCGTGTGCCAGAGTGGCCGGAACGTCTCCGCATCCACCAGCAGGTACTCGGACTCGACGCCGAACATGAATCCGCGACCGTTTCGAGCGTTCATCTTTCTCACCTTGATTTCATTATCCCTCAATGCTGCCTGCGAATCATTTGCCAACGAACGTCAAGTCGTCGAACTGGCTTTCGGCGTCGGCCTTGGACCACAGCCCGATCTTGCCGGCGTCTTTGATTGCGTCGTCTTTATGCTCTAGGTATTTCTTGCCGTCGTAGTAGCAAGTGATCTGGTCGCCTGACATCGCAATTCGCAGCGTGTGCCAGCCATCGGAGTGCGTAATGTCGGCGTTCAATAGAAGAATCCGTTTGCCATTGATTGTCTTGTACAGACGAAAGTTGTCTTCTAGTGGGTTATAGCGAGCGAGGTAATAGTTCTTAGCGTCCTTGGCTCGCCAAACGATGCCCCCGCCTTGGTCGATCTCACCGGCCACGGATTTCATTTTGACGCTGACATCGACATCCTTTGCGTTAGTGTCGGTAATGAGCGTCACGTTGAACGTCGAGTTGGGATTCTTCGCCGTTTGAGCCAGGGCATTGCCTTGATCCGATTTGACGACAACCCACTTGCCTACCTCGTTCGTAAAGCCCTTGGCGATCTCATTCGCTTGATAGCCATAGAAGTTCCATGTTTTCTTAGCTTCGTCGGCCGCCTGTGATGTTGTTCCCACAAAGGCACCAACCAATAAGGCACCGGCCACAAAGTTCAGTCGAATAAACATGACACGCTTCTCCAATGGCAAAAAAATTTAGAGGAAGAAAAAACAACTAAGAAATCAACTCCCGTAACTGCTTGATGTATTGCGGAACCACCCGCTTCGCATCTTCAGCGGCGTTGTATTCCAGCACGACATACCCGCAGTAGCGCGCCTGCCGGAGTATGCCGATGACTTTGGCCAAATCGGCTGGTTCTTTGGATTTGCCTTGGCGACGGATTTCCGTCTTTACCTGCACGTTGACGGCATACGGCGCGACTTCGGCAAGTTCGGCGTAAGGGTCTGGGCCGTGAAAGTTGCCTGTGTCCAAGTTGACGCCGAAGCAAGTCCCCTGAATTGCCTTGACGACGCGGAGTAAGTTTTCGGGTGTCGTCGTCACGCCGCCGCCGTGGTTTTCCAGGGCAATGGTTACGCCCCGCTCGCGGGCGTGTGGCAGAAGTTTGTTGATTCGGCCAATGACTCGCTTTTCTAGTTCTTCGTCGGGTGTGCCTTGAATCCAGTTGCCGCTCAAGATGCGAACAAAGGGGGCATCCAGTTCAGCGGCACGGTCGATCCATGTCTGTACGTGCTGCAAGTCGGCGTCGGCTTCTTTTCCCGGCGGCAAGCAAAAGTCGTTCATTACCGAAGTGCCGGAGACATCCAGCCCTTGCAGGAACGCATGTTGCCGCAGGCGATGGAGATAGTCGTTGTCCACATCGGCCGGGAAGTAGTAGGACGTGAGTTCAATCGCATCCACTGCCAAATCCGCCGCCAAGTTCACGAAGTCGAATAAGTCCATCGACTTCTCCTTGCCCGACAGGTAGGCGCGGTAGGAATATGCGGCCAAGCTCAGCTTCAAGTGGCTGGGGCGTTTGCGAGCGAATGGCTCGATGGCTTTTGCGCCAGCCGGCAGCAACATCGCTGCCGCGGCGCTTGCGGTTGAAGCGAGGAAATTGCGCCGGCTCGCCGAGAAAAAGTCGGGCCGGCAGTTGTCAAAGCCGTTCATGGTTTGCTTCCCTTCTCTCCCTCGGTGACGCGGGTACTCTGAAAAGCAACAACCTGCCATGTGTCGCCGTGCTTGACCCAGACGCGCAAATAACGGTATTGGCCCTCGATGGGCTTGCCTTGCGAATCGCGTCCCTGCGGCTGAATCGTTGCAGTGACGACCGCCGTATCACCGTAGACATGGACCACAAGCTGACGGGTATTAAGGGCATCGTAGTTGCTTTGTCCGGCTTTATGGTTGGCTAGCCACTGGGCACGATTGCGAAATTTGCCAGTCTGGGTCGTGTGGGTAAAATCATCGGCCAATATCTGATGGAAGAAGTCTAAATCTCCCTTGACCACGGCCCGCTCAAATTGCCATTCGAGGTTGCTGACCTCGCACAGCGCCTCCTCGGTCGAATCATCCGTTGCGAATGCAGTAGGAATGATCCCAGCGGAAAGCGCAAGCGTGAAGAGGATGCGCGTCATGGTAGCGATCTCCTTGCCGACCTTGTTCTTCCTCTATTCAATGATTAGCGGATTTGCTTTCACCGTACCACTTAAAGTTGGATTAGAAATTCCTAATCTTCGTCGTTTGCACCTGTGCTAGCTGCTTTTAACGCGGATGACGTACAATAGCGCCAGCGGGAACTTTCAACGGCCACGCGAGGCGATGGAAAACGATGCCGCGCTTGCTCATCGTCGAAGATCAAAAGAAGCTCCTCGGTAGTCTCCAGCGCGGACTACGGGAGGAAGGCTTCGAGGTTGTCGCCGCCGCCAGTGGGGAAGACGGCTTCTACGAGGCGACCACGCAAGAGGTCGATCTTGTCGTCCTCGACGTGATGTTGCCGAAGCGCGATGGCTTTCAAGTGCTGCATGACCTGCGACAGCGCGGCTTCACAAAACCCGTGCTGATGCTGACGGCGCGCGATGCGATTCAAGACCGGGTGCGCGGCCTCGACGAAGGAGCGGACGATTATTTGGTCAAGCCGTTTGCGTTTGCAGAGCTATTGGCTCGCATCCGGGCGTTGCTGCGGCGAGAACTAACCGGCCGCGAACTGGTTTTGCGTGCGGGTAAACTGGAAATGAACCTCATCGCTCGCCGTGTGCTGCGCGACGGGGAAGAGGTTGAACTGACTCGTCGCGAGTTTGATTTGCTCGAATACCTGCTTCGGCACAAGAATGCGACGGTCACTCGCGACATGCTTGGCCGCGAAGTGTGGAAGGAACCCATTGGGAACTTAACCAACGTGATCGACGTTTGCATCAACGCCCTGCGAAAGAAAATCGAGCGCCCCGACAGCCAGCAGCTTATCCAAACCGTTCGTGGCATCGGCTACGTGCTGAGGGACGAGACATGATCGGCCTCTCCCTCCGCTGGCGGCTGACCATTTGGTACAGCGGAATTCTGGCCGCAATTCTGATTGCGTTCAGTGCCGGGGTTTTTTATTTGATGAGCCAACAATTGCTCGCTCGACTGGACCAAAATCTCCGAGAAGAGTTGGAGGGAATCGACCAAGAATTGGAAGAGTCTAGCACCACTGCGGGATTGAAATCACGCCTGCACCGCCGGTTTGGTCACTACGAGCATGTGCT
>CAZIGP010000643.1:0-3391 GCA_964538425.1 uncultured Pirellulales bacterium
TCGGCCGGTTGAGCAGGAACTTTGTTGACAACCGTCGAATCGGTTTTCTCAGCAACTTGGTTCTTCACCACCTCCGTTTGCTGAGTAGCTGCCTGTTCGATGGCCTGCTGCAAGCGACGATCCAGCGAAGCAATTCCTGGATGCCGCGGATTGGTTTCCATTGCGGCAGCTAATTCGACCGCCGCGTAACCAAGCAATCGATGACGCAAACACCAGTTCACCAAACGAAGCCGATCTTCAACGCGACCTGCGGCAATGCGTTCGTGTTGAATGCTATATGCTTCATCGAGCGACCCGCAAACAAAATCAACATCGCGCTTCGACAGCCGAAGTTCAATGCCGTCTGTCTCCACGACGTAGCGATCCTTTTCTTTAGTAACACGGCCGGTGAGAACTTCCCCGTTTCGCAGCGCCACGACCGAAGGAAGATTTTTAACTTCAGCCTGTGCAGCGTGAAGCGTTGTCGCTGGAAGAGTAGGTGCAGCAGGATCGGCGGCCAATGCCCACAGCGTAGGCATAGCTATACTCAGCGCGCAAAATATCGGCAAAAGTCGGCCTATCATGGCGGCGGAAGAGTAGAAAAACGTGCTGGTTCGGTCAATGGCAGGCAGCATCCGCAGTCAGTCCAAACCTCCCAAAACAGGTGGTTTAAGCAATCTTTTCTGAATCACAGGAGGTTTCCCAACCAGCCTGGATGGTGATTGCTAGCATGTTTAGCAGTTGCTTTCTTCCAGCGCGGCCTACAGTTTTTGCCGTTAAAGTTTACTCGTCTTTACTTTTTCAAACACCGCCAGCCGGCAATGTTTAACAAACGTTAATCTATCAACATTCGAGTTGGGCAAGCCTACCGTAGTTGCCGATGATTCTCACGGAAACAATCATGCCCGTTGGGCAAGTCCTTCCAATAGATCGGGCCATGCGATTCCCGCAAATCGTAATGGCCCGTGCCTCATCTCCCGCCTTTCACCGACGCTCGACCCGCGCCGATGATCGATAATCAACTCGTTCGAACTGACTCTCGAATGAACCGTGTCGCCGCGGCTTTAACCGCGCTGCGATGGTTCTGTGCCGTGGTTATAACCATCGGCATCGCGAGCTCGACATGCACTTGGTGCAGTGGGCAAATCACCCCTCTGCCGCCGGTAGCAGTTGAAAGCAATCCAAATTGGAATCTCGTTTCGATTCCCGCCGCATCGTCGATCGTTGAAGAAGGTGTCGTAGGGCAGAATGAATGGAGCCCGCCGCCACAAGCTACCCCACGAGTTGCAGGCTGTGACGATTGCTCCGAAGTGTGGCATTCTCAAGTAATTCCTCACGGCCTGATTTATCAATCGTACATGGCAGGCATGAAAGAACCTCGCCTGGCCAGCTTTTGGAATAACGATCCCGACTTGGGCACGATCTGGGATACCGCACTTGGCGGTCGCGCCGGCCTATGGCGATATGGAAACGATAATCTGGATTGGCCCGAAGGCTGGCAGCTCGATATGGAAGGAGCGGTTTTTCCTCGGCTCGATCCGCTGGGTGAGAGCACACCGCTCATCAGCTCCGACTATCGTTTTGGCATTCCACTCACCTACGGCCGTGGCCAGTGGCAATTCAAGCTGGGTTATTATCACATCAGCTCGCACTTAGGCGATGAGTTTATTCTTACGGAAGATCCCGACCGCGGTGCTGGTCGAATCAACTTTGTGCGCGACGGCATCGTGTTCGGAACCGGCTATTTTTGGACTCCGGCTTTACGGCTTTATGGCGAAGTAGGTTACTCGCCGGGCACGACAGGTGGTGCCGAGCCGATCGAATTTCAATTTGGGTTCGATTGGGCCCAAGCTCGCAACACCGGCTTGCGAGGCGGCCCCTTCTTGGCAACCAATGCCAACCTTCGAGAAGAAGTCGATTTCGGCGGCAACTTTGTTGTCCAATTTGGCTGGATGTGGCGCAAGTATGTTCGCGGGCCAAATTTCCGCATTGGCGGCCAATACTTTTACGGCAAGAGCGACCAGTTCGAATTCTTCCAGCGCACCGAATCGCGACTTGGTTGGGGCGTGTGGTACGACTTCTAAAGTAGCGATCTGCAGCAGTGGAATAAGAAGAGATGCCTAAGGATACCCTCGCACTGCTTGTGACGATTGCTTTTAGCGTTGTCGGCGTGCTAGGCGATTACTTTCTTAAGCTCGCCAGCGAAAAAGAGCAGTCGTTAAAATCGGGATGGTTTTATCTAGGCTTTGCACTTTATGCTTCGACCGCCTTTGGCTGGGTGTTTGTGATGAAACACCTCAAGCTAGGGCAAATTGGCGTCGTCTATTGCATTTCGATGGTGCTCTTGCTCACAGGCATTGGCGTAATCTTCTTCCGCGAATCGCTGAGCTATTACGAAATGGCCGGGTTAGCAATGGCCATTGCTTCGCTCGTTTTGCTAATGCGATTCTCGTAGCTAAGCTTATTGCTGTTAGCTACGTTTATCGCGTTTGCGGGCTTTCAGCGGCGGATCGCCGGACAGCGGCAATTTCACCGCCTTGCCAGTTTCGGCCGATTTGTAAATCGCCAGAATGATTTCAACAGAACGTCGACCTTCAGGGCCATCGACCGCAGGATGGCGATTCTTCTTCACGGCATCAAGCAAGTCGGCAAACTGTTTGGTGTGTCCATGATGGCCGATTGCAGAAGGATCGCTGGCTCCGCCTCCTGTGCTGCGGCTTTCTGCCATGCGTTTGAGGATGGCTTCATCGCGGCGATCTTTCTTGGCAAAGTTCCAGGCCTTAATGTCTTCTTCTTCCATAACAGCAGTGCCTTCCGAGCCATGGATTTCAATCCGCTTTAAATAGCCGGGATACGCGGCCGTACTCGCTTCGATCACGCCGAGCGCTCCGTTGGCAAACTTCACGGTGGCCACCACGACGTCTTCCACTGCAATTCGCTCGTGAGCCAAAGTTGCACTGTGGGCAGTCACTTCGACAACTGGCCCCATGAGCCATGAAAGCAGATCAACACTGTGAATGGCTTGATTCATGAGCGCGCCACCGCCATCAAGCTTCCAAGTGCCTCGCCAGGCACCGCTATCGTAGTATTGCTGAGTGCGAAACCATTTCACATAGGCATCGCCCATCGTGAGCTTGCCAAAGCGTTTACCGTCGATGGCACGCTTGATTTCTTGGCTGGGCTCGTGAAATCGAGATGGGAAAATCGTCGCCAGCTTTACCTTATTCTTCTTGCAAGCATTGATGATGGCATCGCAGCGCTTCAAGGTAATTTCGAGCGGCTTTTCCACAATCACGTGCTTCCCTGCATTGGCGGCAGCTACGGCAGGTTCCATGTGGGCACCACTTGGCGTGCCGATGGTAACCACGTGAACCGCAGGATCGGCAAGCATGTCCTCTAGTTTTGTGTAACC
>CAZIGP010000644.1:0-3388 GCA_964538425.1 uncultured Pirellulales bacterium
CCGACTCAGATGCGATGGTGGAGCGAAACCAATATGGTGTTGTCAAACTAGTGCCAGCGACTGCGGTCGAAATTTTTAAAAAATTTCGCCGCGTATAGTGTGATTTATTCATTGAACGTCAGTTTGTTCTGTTTAATATTTCATTCCAGTCACGAGAAATCGTAAGCAGATCAATAATTACATAGCAATCAGAGACTCTAATATGTGGCTTGTGCGTTACCTGGTATTGTCATCGTAGTTTTATAATTCCTAGTTCTCATATATACCAAGCCAAAGCCATGGGTTCTCAGACAATTTACGACAAACAGGTGATTGATTTTGCCAATCATTGAGTGCTGCTTTTTACAAGAATTGATTTTTAATTCTTGTCCAATACCCTCGGCTTATTTAGCAGAAAACTTGCTTGCTATGGAACTCGATGTCGTGGCCGGTGGAAACTGAGAGGTAACAAGAGACCGTGGGGCCTCTTACTAGAAACCGCAATTGTATTTCATGCAGCCCTTGACCACTTCAGTTTGAAATTTTAACGAATGGGATCAGATTTGCTGTCTTTCGCTCATCTTGCAATGCACAACGGTAATGATTGCGGCTGGCTATTTTGTTTCGATCACTTACCCCCAGCTTCGCGATTGCTCCTCGTCGCAAACCTTATTAAGCCGTTACAATTGCCCGAAATTCAACAATGTACCGTGCCTACCGTCGGCATGGTAAAATACTGGTAGCAATTAAGGTAGCATTGCTATTTTTGAGTTAGCTTGTCCTGTTTTAAGAGAGTAAGCTTTCTTGTTCTTCTCTGATGGAAGTAGTGGCCATTGGCATCACAGACAGCTTGCGACAGTTAGCTGGATAATCTTGCCAATGGCTGAATTTCTACCTCGTATGAGCCCAACGATGATGGTAATGGTCTGGAACATCGGCAGCAGGCAAAGTCTGGGGTGGCCGGTAATTATTTGTCTTTCAAATTTCTCCAACTCCTGACCGACATGCATCGACGCCTAAAAGTAGCATTATTGATTGAATCCTCGCGGGCTTATGGCCGAGGGCTGCTCCGAGGAGTTGCGGCCTATATCCGCGCACACCGTCCGTGGTCAACATACGTTGCGCCCCGGGGATTGACAGAACCACTTCCACGTTGGTTGAAAGCGTGGAAGGGTGACGGCATTCTCGCACGAATCAACGATCGTCGAATGGCGGAATTGATTCAGGAAACCGGGTTGCCAGCAATAGATTTACGTGGCTGTGCCCCCGATTCACGCATTCCCACGCTGGGAGTAAATGCTGTCTCTGTAGCACGACTAGCTTTTGAGCACTTACGCGAACGCGGTCTCCGGCACTTTGCATTTTGCAGTGCTGCACCCCAGTATCATTTTTTTGATGAGCGAGGTGTTGAGTTCGAGAGAATGGCTAGCGAGGCTGGCTGCTCATTCGGAATATTTCCCACTTCAAACAATATTCGTCCCGCTACCAATTGGGATGAGGAACAACAGCAGTTGGCGAATTGGGTAGCACAATTGCCTAAACCAGTAGGTATCCTTGCCTCCCACGACGAACGCGGAGTGGATCTGCTCAATGCTTGCCAAGACTTGCAGATTGCGGTTCCCGATGATGTTGCGGTGATCGGAGTCGACAATGATGAAGTGATGTGCGAGTTGGCAAATCCGCCACTAAGTAGTGTCGATCCTAATACCGAGCGGATTGGATACCGTGCCGCAGAACTACTGGAGCAAGTGATGGCTGGAAAGCTCCACCTGAGTGATACACGACTTGAACCGGGCGGTATTGTCGCGCGTCGCTCGACGGATGTATTAGCAATGAACGATCCCGAGATTGCTGCCGCTATGCGATTTATCCACGAGCATGCTTGTGATGGCATTAATGTCGAAGACGTGCTTCAGCACACTCGCCTTTCGCGACGAACCTTAGAACGGCGACTTGCAGAGTTGTTTGGACGCTCACCCAGGGATGAAATCTTGCGATTACGAGTCGAACGTGTTAAGCAACTTTTAGTGGAGACAAACCATCCGCTAAGCCGAATCGCCGATTTAGCTGGCATCATACATCCCGAGCACTTGGGCAGACTCTTCCGCCGAGTTACGGGCCAAACTCCTGGCGAATATCGTCAAGCAATGCGTGCAATTGGTCGTCGCCCAGCCGACTAAGCAAAGAACGCAGTGTTCACAAGCGTTGCATTGTACCGAATACTAAAAGAAGCCAAGCTTGCCAACAGTCGATTGCGACTTGAACGTACTAAGCTAATCCAAATTCTTATTTTCAATCCATTGACGCAAATAGTGCTAGCCCTGTCGTAGATCGTCCGTGACTTAATATTTCTACGCTGATTAGACTAAGCCTCTGGAGAGTAAGTCCCCTTAAACTGAGATAGATGAAGGATCAATTCTCCGAAAAGACTTAGGCACAAAAAGCAGCTCCAGAGGATGTAACTCATAGAGGGATTCGAAGCATGGTGTCAGGCTGAAAGTTCTGTCTAAAGTAAATCGAAAGGATTCAGGTAATGCTTGGAAGCCACCGCATTCTCACGCTCTGAGAAACAGCCAATATCTTCGGCGGCATAACCAAACATCAGCTTTCATCCAAGGTTACCCACTTTGGTAGTCACCTAAAATTTCGAGATCAAGCTTCGATGAAAACTGTAGTCGAATCGAAGACTCAAAAGTTTGCAGCAAATGATAGGTGAATCAATCTCCTAAGACCGCGAGGAAAAATACAAGTTGTCGTCAATCACCCTGGTATCCACTTTAAAGGAATGATCCTGGAGAAAATTGGAAATGCTTCGTTCATTGATAATATATCCGATTCTATTGCTAGCATCTTCGGTTGCCCTCGCCGATGTCGAAAAAGGCTTTACTTCAATTTTTGATGGCAAGTCATTCGATGGCTGGGAAGGAAGCACGAAAATTTTTCGCATTGAGAATGGCACAATTATTGGCGGTACACTAGAGACACCAATTTCCCGTAATGAATTTCTTTGCACGAAGAGAGCATATGGCGATTTTGAATTGCGGTTGCAATTTAAATTGTTAGGAAATGCTGTTAATAGCGGAGTGCAATTCCGAAGCAGCCGTGTGCCTAACAACCATGAGGTCAGAGGTTATCAAGCCGACCTTGGAAACCAATGCTGGGGTTCTATCTATGATGAGGCTCGACGTAATAAAATTTTGGTCAATGCTGATCAAGCTGCTGTTGCTCAAGTACTCAAGCCCGACAACTGGAATGACTATGTGATTCGATGTGAAGGTAATCACATTCAGCTTTGGATCAATGGCTTAAAAACAGTAGATTACATTGAACACGATGAAGGTATCGAAAGGCGTGGCATCATCGGTTTACAAGTTCATAGCGGTGGTCCAAGCGAAGCGTGTTACAAAGA
>CAZIGP010000645.1:0-2824 GCA_964538425.1 uncultured Pirellulales bacterium
GGTTCAGAAAACAATTTCCACCCCTTCACCCGTTCACCCCTTCACCCGTTCATTGCCCCTTTCGCATTCTTTTCTTATTCCTTGTGGTTGCCGGGGCATGGTTCTCATTATTGTGCTCGTCGCTATCGCCATGCTCAGCTTGGCTGCATATACATTCACCGAATTGATGCTGAGCGAAAGTAAAGCCGCGCGATTAGTGGCGAGGCAAGCTCAAGCTCGAGCGCTCACCGAGTCGGCCGCCGAAATGGTGCGACTCTATTTAGCTCAAACGCCGCAATCGCTACTCGAAGCCGGCGGCACCTACAGCAACGCCGCCAAGTTTCAAGCGGTGCCCGTTATCGATGACGATACGCCGCGCGGCCGCGGCCGGTTCACCGTCGTTTCGCCGCTGGTGGAACAAGGTCAAGTTACCGGAGTGCGGTTCGGATTAGAAAACGAATCCGCACGATTAAATCTGAACACGCTGCTATTTCTGGAAGAACAAGCGGGCGGACAAGGATCGCTCAGTGGCAGTAGCGGCTCGCAGTCTCAAGGTGAGGAGCAAAGCAACGAACAAGCAAATGGTCAAAACCAAAGTGGAACTGGAAATGGAGCGGGGAGCAGTGGCAACTCAGCGTCTTCCAGCGGATCGACAGGTGGTTCTCGTAAAATTTTAATGGCATTGCCCGGTATGAGCGAAGACATCGCCGATGCAATCTTAGATTGGATCGACAAGGATGATGAGCCGCGCGAACTTGGCGCCGAGACTGAGTACTATTCCAGCCTCGGTTATGGCCCGAAGAATGGCCCGCTCGATACGATCGAAGAACTGCTGCTGGTACGCGGCGTCACACCCGAACTGCTTTTCGGGGCCGATTCCAATCGTAATGGAATCATTGATCCGAGTGAAATCGACCGTGCTCATTTGGCCGAAGCCACGGGGGGCGATTTGGAGGTCGATCGGGGCTGGGCCCCTTATCTCACGCTGTATTCTAAAGAAGCGAATCTGCAGGCCGATGGCTCGCCACGCATCGATTTGAACAGCCCAGATTTGCAAACACTGCACGAACAACTCGAAACCTCGCTCAATGCCGAATGGGCTAATTTCATCATCGCGTACCGCCAGTTTGGGCCTGCGGAACAACCAGACAGTCAAACCGATCAAAACAGCGATGACAATGAAGAACAGAATCCCCAGTCGAACTCATTTCGAACAGAAAGTCCGTTTAAGCTAGTTAATTTTTTTCAGAAGCCAACTAACGGTGGCAAAGCTGGCGGCGGCAGTGCCAATGGTGGAAGTGGTGGCGGGGCTGGCGGTGGCAGTGCCAATGGCGGCAGCGCCGGTGGAGGCAGTGGTGGTGGCGGCGACAATGGTAGTGGCGGAAGTGGTGGCCGGGCTGGTGGCGGTCGAGGTGGTCGCGGCCAAGGTGGTGGTGGACCGCGCGGCGGCGCAGGAGGAGGAAGTCGCGGCGGCGGCGTTGGTCGGCGTACCGGTAGTGGTGGTTCTAATCAGCCGCTTGAAGAAGTCGCGGCGGCCGACATTGAGTTGGATTTCACGCAACCGGCAAAAATTCCGATCACCCAAATTCTTGATCTTGTGGGCGTTGGAGTGCAGATGCAAATTCCACCTGCCGAAGGAACCAGCGGTCAACCGAAACAGGTTTTTGTGAAGGGTCCGTTTCCCGACGAGCCTGGCGCGGCCGCCACCTATTTGCCACTGCTCATGGATCATGTGACTGTTAATCCGGCCACAACGATTCCAGGCCGCATTAACATTAACCAAGCATCGCGCGTCGTGTTGCAAGGCATCCCAGGCATGGATCAACAGACGCTCGACGGAATTCTTTCGAACCGAGAACCAGAAGTAACTGCTGAAAACCCCAATCGCGGCCATGAAACTTGGCTGTATTCCGAAGGGCTCGTCGATCTCGAAACCATGCGTGGCATGATGCCGTTCATTACCGGTGGCGGCAACGTGTATCGGGCTCAAATTGTGGGTTATTTCGATCAAGTTGGCCCGGCACGCCGCGTAGAAGTAGTGATCGACGCCGCAAATGCTACCACCAGCGTTCCCCGCATAGTATTCTGGAGAGATATCAGTAATTTGGGCCGCGGCTTCGCCTTAGACACTTTAGGTACCGGACCGACACAGTAATGAGGCTGTGACCGACACAGTGATGAAGCTATCTGCGTAGGTGGCGATCCATTCCACATTCCACACTCCGAATTCCGCACTTCATAAATGCCTCGCGTGATTGCACTTGAATGGGACGACGCCGAAGCCCGCGTGGCAGTGGCCGAAGTGCGCCGCGGCAGCATGACGCTTGAGCATGCGTTTTCGGTGGCGCTACCGGGAGCGTTAACACCGGGAGCGAAGGTAGAAACGATTTCGTCCAGTGGTGCGCATGATTTAGGCGCCATCGGCCGGCGAATTGGCGAAGCGCTTTTAGCGCGCGGCATGCGCAAAAGCAGAACGTTAGTCGCCGTAGGTCGAGCCAACATCGAACTGAAAAATTTGACTGTCCCTCCTTCGCCACCGGAGGAATTACCGGAACTGGTTCGCTTCCAGGCCGAGCGAGAGTTTAACACGTTAGGCGATGATTGGCCGCTCGATTTTATTCCACAGCCAGGCGCTGCCAACGAACCGCAAACAGTTTTGGCTGCGGCCATCTCGCCTGAATTGGTCGGCGAGATTGAAATCACATGTCAGGCGGCAAGTCTTACGCCCGAGCGATTGGTGCTTCGCCCTTGTGCTGCTGCATCGCTGCTGTCCCGGATTCATCCCGCCGAAGAAAAGAAGTTGCGACTGCTCGTCGATTTACTGGCTGACGAGGCCGATTTGACG
>CAZIGP010000645.1:2834-3385 GCA_964538425.1 uncultured Pirellulales bacterium
AGCCCGACGCTCTGGACGATCTCTGAGTGCTGATGCGCACTGCGCGGCTGCCACACGAATTGCTCGAAGCCGATCCGCTACGAGCACTGCTGCCGGAAATTCGGCGCACTATTGCGGCCGTGCAAAACCGCTTCCAGGGAGAGTATGTCGCCGAGGTATTTCTCTGCGGCGCGGGCATCGATCAAGAAACTTTGGTCCGCGAAATCGGCCGCGATTTGAATTTGCCGGCCGAGCTATTTAATCCGCTGACGTGCTGCACGCTGTCGACTGATTTGCAGCGGTCGCTTCCGCGTCATCCCAGCCGGTTTGCGCCACTCGTTGGCATGCTGCTCGACGAATCTCCGGGTGGCGCGGCAGTGATCGACTTTCTTAACCCGCGACAGAAACCGCTACCAGTTTCGCCAAAGCGGAAATACGTGTTGCCGGCAGCAACGGCTGCAGCCGTGCTACTTGCGATCGCTGGCTGGTCGTGGCTGCAAGTCCACTGGCTGGACGTGCAGATCGACGAGCTCAATCAAACCATCGCCGATCTGGAACCGAAAGTAAAAGTC
>CAZIGP010000646.1:0-2318 GCA_964538425.1 uncultured Pirellulales bacterium
AAGGCCTTAAGTCAAAGATGTGGATTGGGACCAGTTTCGACGCTGACGTATCTGTTGGTGATGCCAGCGCTGCAATCAAAGGGCCAGGACCATTTCTGGCACGTGATACATCTTCGTCTGACGCGCCTATGGTAAGAATTGCTGCTCCAATTTCGGCTGGCGAAACGCTTAACGGTGTTATCGTCGTCGTGCGAAACCAAGATGAGAACGTCCTAGATAACTGGCTTGCTCGCAAAGATCCCATTGTCAATTTAAAAAGCGAGATTCTTAAAAAGCAACAGGCGCTCGTTATCGAAACGCCTGATGAAATGCTCAATCTTACGATTCCCGCAAACGTCGTCGGAATGGACGGCTGCTGGAACAAAGATGTTTTTTGCCACGGCGCTACAAACTGGCACAGCCCGTATTTGGGATGGCGGATTTGTTACGGGCCAACCGTTCTTGGTTGGCACGAGCGCGTAGTAAAGCATTTTCTGACACATGCTGCGCCTTCGCGATTCAATATTGACCAAGACCGGGAAGACGGATTTATTTCTCCCGACCTCCATGAGAGAGGCTTTGCTTACAATATGCAGGAAGTCGCAGTCGATATGCTGCTTCACAACTTAGAATGGACTGGTGACCTTGAAGTAGCGAGTCAAACCTTCGACAGCCTTGCCAAGGTGTTGAAATTTGAATCGCGGACGTTTGACCCTGATAACAACGGTCTTTATCAAAACTTTTTGAATACATGGATCTCTGATGGTCATCCCTACAATGGTGGTGATTGCACGCAGGCCACTGCCTATAACTACCAAGCCAACCGCATCATGGCCCAGGTAGCTTCGAAGTTAGGCCGTGATCCAAAGCCGTTCATCGCGCGGGCCGAAAAAATCAAACAAGCTGCACAAAAAGTTTTATGGTTACCCAAAAAAGGGGGTTTTGCTGAATACAAAGACACAGTTGGCAACAAACTCATCCATCCTTCTCCGGAACTAGCCACGATTTATCACGCCATTGAATGTGGCTTAGCCGACGAGTTTCAGGCTTACCAGATGCTTCGTTTCACAAAGATAGAGCTGCGCAATGAGCGAACGATACCGCAGAAAGGCCGACTGGTGTGGTCTTCGAATTGGTATCCGCGAAGTTTTTCCGCGTGTGGTTTGTATCCAGGTGAAAACATTCATCTTGCTTGGGCATATTTCCACAATGGCCAAGTCAGTGAGGCGATGGAGTTAGTCCGTGGCATCGTCGACGCTCATTTCATGGGCGACGTCCCGGGAACGGTTGCCCATAACCTTAATGGCACAGGATTTAGCGACGGTAGCCCTGATTTTGCTGACACCGTAAGCATGTATCTAAGACTAATCGTAGAAGGATTGTTCGGCATTCAGGTTCAACAATTCGAAGATCGCATTCAGATCGCCCCTCATTTTCCACTGGAATGGGAACACGCAAGCATCCAGACCAAGGAATTGTCACTGAAATACAAGCGGAAGGGATCGGAAGAGGAATTGCACTTTTCGTGTGCGAAACCAGGCATTCGTATATTTAAACTCCCGATGCGGGCAGCAACAGTTGCATCGGTCACACTCAATGGTCGTCCAGCTAAGCATCGTTTGGAATCAGGTATCGGCCGTTGCGACATCGTCGTCGAATCCGAAGCTGAGAATGAGTCGAAGCTCCATGTGGTCCATGGCTCGGCTCCTCAACCAACATTGAATGTAGTCGGAGCTTACCAGCCGGAAGCATTGTTCACCGCGGAAGTACACGACGGTACGGCTGTTGAAGTCAAAGATCCGTCAGATGTCTTGGCAAATGTAAAGCTGTTGCCGCAGAGCATTGCAGGCCAGTATGGCAACACCGTTGGACCTCACACAGTGTTTGTACGAGTTCGCTCTGATACATGGAATGCCTGGCTTCCGGCAGATTTTATCATCGAGCCGCTGCTTCAACCGGCGCTACCAGAACCCGAGGGCAAGTTTGATCCCGTGGATCTTTCGCAGCATTTCAATATCAATCTAACTGCGATTCACGAGCAGAGTTATGACACGCCGCGACCCAAAGGCATGTCGCTGATGAGTAATCGTAACGGCCGATACGTTTGGGATGACAACAATCTTGGAGGCCCGCGAACTGTTCAAGTTGATGATAGCGCACTACGCCGTTGCGGTGGGACATTCGTGACCCCTCGCGGCATTCCATTTTTGACGCCTGCCACAGGTCCCAATGCGGCTTGTGTTTCTGTGTGGGACAATTTTCCAGACAAGCTAACCATTCCACTTTCCGGAAAGGCAACGGAGATTGCAGTTTTGATCATTGGCGTCACAAATCCGATG
>CAZIGP010000646.1:2328-3379 GCA_964538425.1 uncultured Pirellulales bacterium
ATCGCGAGTCGAAAATGGACGTATTACTGTGTCGTATCTAAACGGCACAAAATCGGCGATTCCGCTCATCAATCCCACAAATTTTGATGACTGGTTTGTGGCCGCGACGCAGCGAGAAAATGAGACAGTTCCCTTCAGCGACACGAACCATGCCATCGTTCAGCGCATTCGTCTTGATCCCGCCAAACCTCTGAAATCGCTTGTCGTTGAAGGAACGGCCAACGAGGTCATCGTTGGTGTACTAGGCGTTGCATTGCGGCGGCCTTGAAAGATATTAGTGCAAAGTTTGGCAATACAGACGAGATCTTAGTTCGGCAGTTCTTGGCTGCCTCATGCTCAGCTAGCATTTGAACCGGATCCACAAATTGTACAACTGATCGAGAGTTGGCCGACCGTCATCGAAGATCAATCAGCTCGCCGCGATTGGGGATGGCGATCACGATTTAATCTCAATACAACTGCTGACCACTTTTTCGATCAATTAAAAGCTCAAAACTCAACTGAAGCACAATTCATCTTCTAATGCTCCTATCTAAAAATTTTTGCAACGACAAGACAGACTTCGTCCTTGATAATGAAGCACTCAACCCAATGCATTCCCGTCCTCTTCGCGCTGCCTACCGCTCTTGTCGCTGCCGTAAAAGTCGCTACGCAGCTGACTTGCAGTTCGTGCCTCGGCACTAGTGTTTACAACTTGCCAAAATACTTTGTAAGGCTTGGGAACTCGGTGACCACCTCGAAATTGATGATTCCGTGCTTCGGCAGCGGTAGCGAATTGTTCGTGAAGCCGTGTGCTGAAACCATCGGCAAGTGAATCGTGCGCTAACGGAGGCCGAATAGCGCGAAGGGGTGAATCGCCACCGTGAGAGTTGCCGGTGAGGGGCATCGAATCGGATCAACCCATTAATCAGCCGCTGGAAGACGAAACTAGCGGGCTGGCTGCTGCTTGGCATGGGACTGATATACATAATGGCCTAAGGTTTCACCAAAGGCGGTAATCAGTCGGTGGCGCAATTCGTCGGTCGCGAAGCGATGATCCTTGATGGCCGCC
>CAZIGP010000647.1:0-3376 GCA_964538425.1 uncultured Pirellulales bacterium
GTTCCCCCTCTTCAAATTTCAAAAAAGAGAGATCAGCGTCGGGATGCGCCAACACCACCGGCCGACGTGTCGTGGGCCGCTGGACATCACCCGCCTGGCACACCCGTTGGCCAACCAGTGCATTGAGCAGTGTGCTTTTTCCAGTGCCCGTGCCGCCAACTGTGCCGACAACTAGCACGCGGTCCAGATCAACACGCAGGTTTTCAAGTCGCAGGGAGATACGCGCCCACAGTGCCCGAGCGCGATCGAACGCTGGCCATTCGGGTGCAGCTTCTATCCAGCGATGCACCCCCGCCAAAAGCCGATCAAAATCGGCCAATCGCAATTCGTTTGAAAAATCTTCAGGCATTGGATGTGAAATCAAGTGTCAGAGGATTTAAAATCATACTATTTCTGGCACCTTGGGCGCGTTCATTGACTCACGCAATTCTAAAATTAATTGCTCGGCACTTTTTTTTGCTGAATCTTGGCTAGCATCGGCAAGGCGGTTTAATCGATCGACGACTGGACCGAGAACTACGTCGTCAAGTGTTTTAGTCAGCAGCTTGACGCGTTCAAAATAGAATCTTGCAAACAGGCCACTAAGCAATGTTTTTAAGGCCAGTTGACCAGTCGGAATAGTAACAGCTTCGCCTGCAGCGGCAGTGGCCGTGCCAACTGCCACATCGCCTACCCAGGAGATTGCCCAGTGCCCAGCAGCCATTTCTACGCCGTGAGCCCCAACAAATGCTAAACCCACGCTGATTGCTGGTCGTACCACCGCCGTAGCCACCATCGCCCAGGAAATGCCTTTCACCAGCGCTGGATTTTGCTGTTCGAATGCATCTAACTGCTCGCGGATAAATGTGCGATAGCCGTCGGTCACAAGCGGCGCTTCAGCGTGACGTTGCTTCAATTCGTCGAATAGTTTGCTACGTTCCAAACCTCCCAGCACGGTGCTCAATTCTCGCGATAAAATTTCGTTGCCACCGCGGCGCAGTCGGTCAAGCTGATCAAGTTTTGTCGCCAGCGCAGTTTGCAAGCAGTTGAATTCTTCTTGACGAAACACGGCAAGTTCATCTTTTGGATCTTGTCGCCAAAGTCGTGTCACAAATTGCCCGAGCGAATTGTACGCCCCATGAATCCAACGATCGAATTTCGTCCGTCGTGCATCGAGCCATTTCCAAATTTCTTCCCACACCAACTGCCGCGGCAAATCGGGTAATTTTACATCTTGTTTGCGAATGTCATGATCGAGTAAGTCGCGCGCACCGGCATACTCAGAGGCGCGGTACTGAATCCTTGAGAGAAATGTAGGCAATCCATTTCGCACATCGATCACTTGCTTCATGCTGCCAGCAAGCGAACGAATTTTGATTGCATCAAAGCGCAACTCCGCCAGGTCTTGGCGTAAATCAGTAGCGCCTTCTGAGAGAGGATAAAACGGTAATCGATTTTCCTCCGCTGCATCGGGATCCCATGGCACAGCATAGACACCAGCCAGTTGCACACCCGTTTCACGACAGAATTGATCCAGCCAGCCTTGGCACAACTCACGTTGTCGCGGCCAATGAACCATATTGAACACCACAAGCACGGTTTTTTGTGCTTCGGCCGCTGCGCGAAAGAACTCACGAATGGCCGCATCGTTATATTTTTGTTGAGTGAGGATACACACGAGCACGTCGGCGGCATGACGTACCAAATCGGCTCGATGCCAGTTTGCCTTTAGCGTACCATCCACATCGGGCGTATCGAGCAGCAGCAATCGCGCAGGCTGTCGGCCAAGTGGATCATCTCGCATAAACAGCAAGTGATCGTCAGCTTCGGAGAGTGGATCGTTGTCGCTGGTCCAAGGCCTTAATTGAAAGTCAGGAAATACTTCCCCAAGTGAATCTTTGGCCGCAAAGTCCCGCGGCACGATACAAACAGGATGCTTTGTTTGCGTGGCATTGGGATGGGAGCGACTAACGCTGCCACCGGCAAGGTGGTTGAACACTACACTCTTGCCCGTGTTGGTACCGCCGGCTACTGCCACAATCAAAAATGGCGGCTGTTCAAGCTGCGGCAAGAGTTTTTGAAACAGCGCACCATGCCAAACCGACTCCTGGGGTGAAGACAAACCTAATTCGGCCGCCAAAGATTCGAGCGCACGAACGGCAGCTGCCAGATCGAAGACCTGAGCAGTCCAACGACGATAATCGAGCGAAACAGTAGTCAGTTGTCTGCCGTTTAATTCAGTGGCCACTTGCGGCGTGAGGTTTGTTTTATTCGCAGTTTCAGCCATCTGGTCAAATTATCTGATCGCGCCGCGATTCGCACGTCGCTTGCCACCAAGCTCGGCGGGCGATTTCCAAAAAGCTGCCTGCGAGGAAGCCGAAGAATGCGCCGATTACGCCAGCCGAAATAGCGCCAAAAATTAATCCTGGCAGTTCTGCGTTGGTCCAATCTTTCAGTGCAATCGTTCCCAAAGCCATTCCAGATGCCGCGCCAAGAAACGTGGTGATTCGAATCACCCAACCCAGAGGCGTATGCTCTCGTAATCGATGCGTGACCTTGACGGCTGCACATCGCTCGGTCAATTCCCTCTCGTCGATCTGGGGTGACGATAACTCGCCGAATCTTTCCGTCGATTCATCTCGCCGTGAGGTGCCTAAGGCATTACCTGCCATGTGTAAACCCACGATGGCAAGTAACATAAGCAATACGACCGAGGCAATTGGCCCCAGTACATGCATTACCCCAAACAGTACGCCAAACAGCGTGACAATAATAAATAGCGTCCGCAACCGAAACTGGAGGGAATCGGCGACTCGTGGCACATCATGAAGAGGTCCGGCAGACATATCAACATTATACGCCGGACCTTATAGGCAATTGAACCCCAACAAAAGTTGAAATCTATTGCTGCATATCATTATCCGTTATTCGTTAGCTGCAAATTCTGCCTTCATTTCGTCAATCAAGCGAAAGACTTCTTCAAATTTGTCATCGACCCATAAATCACCGATCAATAAGTCGGTGAGGTGACCTTTAAATTGTGGGTAACGCCGTACGAACCGGCCGAAGCTGAAACCATCGTAAAACTCACAGACCAAACGGCGCATGCGATCCATGCCGCGGTTGAAGTCGGGTTCCCACTTACCGAGCTGTGCTGCAGACGTATTTCCATTGGCGAGCCCTTCGGCAATGGCATCCGCCGCCAGCGAAGCCGATTTTAGCGCCAGCAGTACTCCGGAAGAATAAAGTGGATCAAGAAATCCGTAAGCATCGCCGACGAGCACCCAGCCGTCGCCGGCCGATCTTTTTGAACGATACGAATATTCTTTAGCGGCGCGAAATTCATCGCACCGAGTAGCACCTGCAATTCGCGGCTGCAAACCGGGACAGCGAGAAA
>CAZIGP010000648.1:0-1275 GCA_964538425.1 uncultured Pirellulales bacterium
TTTGCCTACCGAGAGATCGGCGTTCACCAGCAGATTGCGCCCACTGAATTGCAAAAGGTGCGTCTCTAAAACTCCTTCTGCAGCCCAATTAACCGGGCGCAGCGAAACAAACCGATCAACAGGCAATGTTGCCAAGCCGATGCCAAATTCGCGAGGCTGCGTATCTTCGGCTTCTTTGTTTGAAGCCGCTCCCCCCACTCCGCCAAATCGCATGGTGCCGCTGCGCCAACTTCCTTCGCCCCATCGGAGCTTGCTTCCCGTGTAGTAGATATAAACCACATCATCTTTCACCAGCATTGTCGAGCCGGGATGAAAGCGCATATCCCACGATCGCTTTGCCATCGGCTCCGACTTTTCTTGTGGCATAAACACCGCCCGATCGGCAACACGATGCCACTTTCGGCCATCTCGACTCACCGCCAGTTGAACATCCATATCGCCAAGAAGATTATTGCCCGGTTCAGGGATGATGTGCAGGATGGGCAGTAATCCGATTAATTGGTCGCCGTAAGCCGTCACGCATAATGCATGCGGCTGTACCCACGGGTAACCGTCTTTTTTGTCGGTCGTCAGCACCGATTTTTTTGGTGTCCAATGTTCAAAATCATGGCTCACCGATAATCCCACGCCGCGCATCACTGCTGGCCACGAAGGATCTTTTTCCTGGTTTCTCACAAAGGCCAGGAACTCGTTCTTCCATGGAACGACTGAGGTGACCGTATCGTTTTTGCCAATTGAATCTCGCCAGCTATGAACTTCCCATTCAATGCCGTCGGGCGAGAAGGCATAAATCGCGCCGCCCGCGGCCTTGTAACGCCGCTTGGGATTCGGATCTTCCAGCGTTTTCATTACGCAGATGCCGTGGCCGCCGGCAATCACGATGTTGTGCTTGGAATGCGGACCTAATTGCCCTTTTCCGATCATCGGCTTAGACCAATGAATCCCGTCGTCCGATTCGGCATAGCAGATGTAGTACTCCGGCAATCCCGGAGCTTCAGGAGTGGTAGGATATCCATTATTGGTTTCACTCCCCATGTACCAGCAACGGAACTTTTTGATCTCGGGTTCATAAAGAACCGTTCCGTAGACCTGCAGATATCGTTGTTCCCAAGGAAATTCTTGCTTAATAACGGGGTTGGCCGCGTGTTTCACGGGCTGCTTTACATCCCGATGCAAGTTGTTGATATGCGCAATGACCACGTCATCGAGAAAAAGCTGAGGATACTCAGAAAGCTGAACGACCTCGTCGGTTGCGTTCGACTCGGTAGTTCTCGA
>CAZIGP010000648.1:1285-3374 GCA_964538425.1 uncultured Pirellulales bacterium
AAGCAGCCCAGCATGCCCGAGGAGTCGCGCTGAAGACGGCCATGCTGCCAGACAAAACTAACACTTTTAACAAAATTAATCGCATCATTATCTCAGGCACCACAAGTTTGTAACGAATTTTAATACTTCCCAACTGGTAGCCCCTTGACCAAGGCCAAGGCCGACAAGGTTGGCATGAGCATTCCTAAAGCGGTCGGTTCTGGCACGACGAATGGTGCGCCGGTGTTGAACTTAAACAAATCGCCGGTTCCGCCGTCGAGCATGAAATTGAAATGGTAAATCGAGCCGCCGTCGTGAATGAGAGGCACGATTTCGATTTGCCCTGTTTGCCGATTGAGACGCTGCAGGCTGGTGATGCCGCTATTTTGAAAATCGAATCGAATCTCGATCGACTGCCGGGCCGCGGTGGCGCTGGCGTCGTGGGCCCGCAATAGGTTGGTCACCATGAAATACACTTCATTTTGGAACTGCGTCCCATCTAGCTCTTCCCGATCCAAGTTGAAATAGCCGACGAGCAGATCGCCCGAGTTTCTTCCGTTGACGGCACCTAAGTTGGTCGCGCGGATGCTTGTGATGTAGGGCCCATCGCCTGTGTCCCACGTTGACAGACCGGCAGGCACGGGATTCGTACTGACATACCCCAGATCGGTACTTTTCAGTAGCTTCAAGGTTTCACCCAAACGAGTTACTTCTGCGTTCGCACTGGCAACATAAGTGTAAATCTCGTTGGTAGAACCATTCATATTGATCAGTGCACGGGCCTCCTCACTGGCCGGGTCGTAAGTAAAATACCCAAGGCCCGTGTAGCCGTGCGTTAAAGAGGTAAACACTTGCATGCGCACATCCGACTCACTCAGGTAGGGCGTACTCGCGCGATCGTAAGATTGGATAAATGCCCAGTAAGGCAGATGAGTATGGCGGGCTTTGTCACGAATGATGGCCAACCGTCGATAGTAGGTCGTCAGATCTTCAGGTTTTTCGACGCCAGGAGGGCCGAAAGGATAGTAGTCAAACATTAATACATCGGGACGCACCCGGTTCAAATAATTGTCCACATGGGTTTCGTAATTCGGTTGCCCCCCCACATTGCTGAAGGCTAGAGATTCGGGGTGGTTGGCTCTTAACCAATCCAGCGCTGCGCCAGTGCCCAGCATCTCCTGTTCGGTGGTTGGCTCGTCACTGAGCAGAAAGCCAACATTGTGCGGATACCTGCCAACCAACTGATTCACTCGATTGGTAAACTCCGCCGTTGCTCCCTCGGTGGCCTGTAATCGTTGAATCCAAGGCATGTTTGCTTGCGAGGAAGTATCCAGCGTGCCTGGCTGGGTTTCCCAGGCAAGAGAGGTGTTGAATCCCGATCCTCGATAACGGTTGAGGTCAAACAGCGCGTCTCTGAGGGTCAGAGCCATCAGAGTAAACGGATGCGAATGGACCCATTCACGGCCAAACTGCTCTGGGCGCGCTGCCTGAGTGGAAGCAACCAGCGGCGAAAACGGGGTAATCAAAACGATCAAAGCAATGACGTACTTATGCATTAGGGATTCTCTTTTTGGCTCCTTGAGATTGGTTTCAATCAAATGATTTTAGAACACTTAGGTATCATGGATGATGGATGAAAATACAGCCTTGCCGTTAATTCAACTTCGGTGGGATGCCACTTCGCTAGCTGGCAAGTGAAAAGTCGAGCGTTAAAGGATTCTGCTTGCCATCGACCGTGGCTTTCAGTTGTGTTTGGCTATTGTATTTGGCGGGGATGCTTTGCTTTTGCCGATAAGTTGCTTTTTCAGTGTCCGCACTTTTTTTAAGACTCGACGGATCGACTTCGACGATGGCGATGCTATAGTCGCCAACTGGCAGCCCGCCTTGTTTTTCCACGGTGTATTTGCCCTCGACAATGGGCACGATCATTACCGAGATTCCTTGAGTATCTGTTGCCGGAAAGAAGCTGATGGCCCCTTGAGAAAGCGGCTTGTCTTGAAATTTCACAAGCCCCATTACCACAACACGCTGGGGGCCTTTCTGACAACCCTGCAAGCCGAGACAACTGCTGCATGCCAAGCAAAAGAATATTAATTGACGATTTGTAAGT
>CAZIGP010000649.1:0-3369 GCA_964538425.1 uncultured Pirellulales bacterium
GTGCCGGTCCAATTACAAAGGTCAACAGTATGAGCGCCCCACTCTAGAATTCCGCCACCATGAAAATCGAAGTGGCCTTGGTAACCGCCTAGATCAATGTAGCTGCGGTTAAAAGGCCTCCACGGGGCAGGCCCAAGCCACAAATCCCAATCTACTTCTTCCTTTGGCGGTTCAGGTTGACTGGGTAGCCAATCGTGATTGGTCGCCGGATATAATATATTCGCATGCAAGGCTGTAAGTTTGCCTAGCTGGCCATCGTCACATGTTTTTTTGGCAAACGCCATACTAGCGGCACTGCGGCGTTGCGTGCCAGCTTGGTAAATTACGTTGTAGCGTCTAATTGTGTCGGCTAATGTTTGACATTCAGCAATTGTCATAGCGCACGGCTTTTCGCAATAGATGTCTTTGCCAGCGCGAGCAGCATATACAGAAGCTGGCGTATGCCATCGGTCCGTAGTTGTAATTAATACGGCATCAATATCATCTCTCTCAAACATCTCTCGGAAGTCTCGGTATGCTTTTATGCCCTGCCCGTACTTCTCCTCCGCAAGCAGCTTAGTAGCTTCGCGGCGATCTTTTCGTACGTCGGCAACCGCTACTACCTGAACGACTTCATTACCCATAAAGGTTCTGAGCACGTGGGTTCCGCGGTTTCCGATGCCCATGCCAGCAAGTGTTAGTCGCTCACTAGGTGCTACTGCTCCATCTAATCCCAGCACGCGCCCCGGCACAATTGTCGGTACAGCAAACACTGCACTAAGCTTGACCGCGCTTTTCAAGAAACGTCGTCGGTTAGACGTGAAACGGCATTTCGCCATGTTTACTTTCCTCTACAAGAAAATCGAACTGCGATCACACACTGAAAAACGCTATGTTCTCAAAACAGCAAATCATATTTTAAATGCAAATTTCATTTGAGCACTTGCGCGGTGCTAGTCGGATGAATGTCACACGTTTTTTATAAACGAACAGACGCCATAATTTTTCGCCCAACCTCACACCGATATTATCTCTGCATGAAGTGGAAGCAAATTTTCCAATGCAACCTGCAAAGGTCGCGCTAGGCCAAAGTTGATAAATCAATGTGGTCTCAAATCTTGCGGGCGAACATCCTTGAGAAATGCTATTAGGTCAGCCAGTTCCTGTGTGGTAAGCTGCCTATCGAGCCCTGCGGGCATAACAGAAACCTTACTTGGACGAATTTCGTCAATCTGATCACGTGGCACGCGAACTTCTTGGTTGGGACCTGTAGTTAGCAAGAGGCCCTCCGCAGTTTCGCTCCGAATCACACCATTATGAGGATGGCCATCGACAGTCGTAACAGCCACAGGCTCGAAACCACGGACAAAGCTCAAGCTAGGAAAGACAATTGATTCGAGTAGGTCACGCTTCGTCCGGATTTCTCCAATCCGTGATAGATCGGGACCGACCATTCCGCCTGCTTGACCCATACGGTGGCAAGCGGAGCAAGCAGCTTTTGAACTGTAGAACACGGCATGGCCACGGCGAAGGTCGCCATCTGCAATTTTTGGCAACAACTCTGCGATACGATTTTGCTGGGCTTCCAAGTCTACATTAATCAATGAGTGGAGATCGTCGATTGCCTTTTGTATGGCAGGAGGATAGTTGGCAAGTTTTTCTCGCAGTATATCGATGCGTACTGCAGCGAGCGAATCTGCTGATTTGAGCGCAGACAGCAGCTTGAATCCCAGTTGCTCGTCGGATGAGTGTGCAAATGGGGCCAACAATCGATGGACTTCAAGTGGCCCAGCAATTTTGATCAGGTTGCATACTTGTTCAAGTTGTTCGTGCGAAAGCCGTGCTCTTGAAAGTGCTTCGGATGCAGCAGAACGTAAAATAACTGAATTGTTGTTTGTAGAATTGTCGATCAACAAATCAAATTGAGATTTGCTGAGTTCCGAAAGCCGTCCAGAAACAATTGTCAATGCTTGGATACGAACTTCCGATGGCAGTTGCTCGTTGTCAGCCACAGACAACATGACGTGATCAAAGTCTGAATTTGGCTTTTCAAGTTGTGGCAGTTCACGAGCAGTCGCCACCGCTGTGGCAAGCAAATCAGTATTTGATTGGTTTACAATGTACGTTATCGCGTCGATCCAACCAGGTGGTACTGGAGTCGGCTTGGCGCGGGCCATCGCGCGAAGCACCAATTGTCTGGCGGCAACAGAGAGATTTGATTGGGCCTCGTCTGCCAATAATGTTTGAACGGATGAATCAGAAGCAAAGCCGACTAGCAGCGTCTCTAATCGCTGATCTCCCTGTTCTCCATCAGTTCGTTCGGCTTTCGATACGGCTGCCAGCTGTTCTCCGAACCACTGTGCTAATTCGCTTCCCCACTCAGAATGATGAGATATTAGCCAGTTTACCGTACTTTGTAGTGTAGGATCGGACGACTCAAGTAACGGCACGACATCTGTGACTCGCAATCCTCCATTCCGCATTTGATCAAGTGCAATTAACGCTGCAGACTTCGTTTTTGGATCAGTGCTGGCCAGGCCAGAACGGGTGGCTTCGGCATTACCCAACTCAATCAAGGCAAAAACTATTGAGTGGCGAATAGCTCGCTCATCGGTTTTGGCTGCAGCAGCAAGTAGAGGTGGAATCGCAACGGCGTTCCCTATTCGCCCCAGTGCCTCAGCAGCAACGCGGCGATTAAATGGAGTATCGCTCGCCAAGATCTTGATTACTTGTGGCATAGCGTCCTGATCTCGATAAAGAGCGACAAGGTGCAATGCCGCACGTCGGATTTGCTCATCACAGTGCTGTAAGACAACTCGTATCAGTGACCGAGATTCCAAAGTATCAATTTGTCCTAGCGCCCAAACTTGGTGGAGACCTTTTGTTTCAACGTCAGCAATTCCCGCCATGGATTCAGATTGCTCTGGCAAACTATTCAAAAATCGAAGCATCTCGGTGGAGTTTCTTCGACTAAAAAGCTCACGTGTTGCCCGCTGGCGGACTACAAACCGCTCGTCGCCCAATAACTCCCAAAGCTGGACGATACTAAGGGTTTGCCAGGAAATTTGTTTTCCACGTGGGTCGGCTGGCGGCTTAACACCAATTTTGCGTACTCGATAAATTCCACCACGAGCATCAGGTTTCCATAATTGTGACGTGGGACAGCAGAATTTGTACCAACCGCCAGTATCCACGATTAGCAAGCTGCCATCGGCATCCATCACGGCATCGGTTGGATGGAAGTCTACGTCATCCGAAGTCACAAAGTCATGGTTTTCAGCAATGAACGAACTACCGTGCGGACGCAGAAGATGTCGTGATACTTTTCGCAAATTGAATTGACAGGCAAACAAATTGTCGCGGTATTCGCTTCCCCAATTGTTCGAATCA
>CAZIGP010000650.1:0-594 GCA_964538425.1 uncultured Pirellulales bacterium
ACCTCGTGTAATCACCGAACCCCAAGCAGCCAGCAAACTTAATTTGCCATTGCCCGACGTTTTCGGATGAGGCGTAACGATTTCAATACCATCGCGCGCTAAGTCAGACCAATCGCGAATGTTTTTGGGATTGCCTTTCCGCACGACAAAAATAATCGTGGAGTAATAAGGCAACGATCGTTCGGGCGAACGATCTTCCCAACCTTCGGTAATCAAACCGCCACGACGCAGTAAATCGGTGTCTTGCCACATGGCGAGCGAAACAATGTCGGCTTCTAAACCGTCATTGACTGATCGAGCTTGGCTCGACGATCCAGCGTGCGACTGATTGACCGTGACTTTCCGGCCAGTTTTTTGCTCGTAATACTTTGAGAATTGAGGGTTTATCTCCTGCCACAATTCTCGAGTGGGATCGCAGGAGACGTTGAGTAAGGTGATGGGCTCATTGGCTTTTTTTGCGTCGGATGAAGCTGCCGCTCCACCACATCCTGATAAACCAAGAACAGCTAAAGCAGATAAATTTAAAACAAAAGCGGTTATTAAGCGGCCCTGTAACAGCATGGTTGCTTACTTCTTTCTATAAGGCAGACGGCT
>CAZIGP010000650.1:604-3368 GCA_964538425.1 uncultured Pirellulales bacterium
CCTGGGGTTGATGACGGTCGGCACTTTTCTCCCGAGTCGTAGTCCAGGCGAGCGGCCTGTCCTGCGGGTAGAGAATCAGCCCCTCCGGGTTGAGTAGGAAGATTTTTAAAGCACAACCCGTGCCACCCCGGTTTTTGCTAGAATCGGTAATACAACCGTCAAACTTTATGGCCTACGGGGGTATTCGACCGATTACCCGTGACATTTAGCGGAAACCCATGATATAATATGGCCACTAACCCAGCAAATAACACGGAATCACAACCTTTCGATCCACTTATGGACCGCTTTAATCGCTTACTCCTTGATGTTTGGCGAGAAGCCTGTCGGCATATCGAAATTACCGAGGCGACCGATCTGATTACACCGCTACTTTTGCGCCATTTGCCGATTGAGCATTTACTTTTGCGAGTTGTCGATTTAGAGCGCACTGTCGTTGAAACCGTGGCTGCGACGGCGCGCGAACGATCGCGTTCTGCTTTACGAATGCGAACCGATTGCTCCCCGGACGCAATGGATCGGCTTATTCAATGGTGCCGCCGTGGCGAACTCATCCGTGACAAGGCTGACGCGGTTCATCGACGATTTACCGGACTGGTACCGGAAGGAACCTCGGGTGAGGTGCTGGCAGGTCCGCTGAATACTCAAGACGGCCCAGCCGGCGCATTGGTTTTGATCGCACAGCCGCCACGTTCTTTCGACGCCGAGCACGAACAATTGCTGAAAGTGCTGCTCGAACCTTTTACGGTGGCGCTCGAAAACGATCGACGCTTACGCGAGCTGACCGCGCTGCGGGAAAAAGTAGAAGCAGAAAATCGTTCACTCCTCACAAAACTTGGCCGTAACGATTTGAGCGAAGCGATTGTTGGCGCGGAATCTGGTTTGCGACCAGTAATGGAACGCGTCGATATTGTGGCGCGGGCCGATATTCCTGTTTTGATTCTTGGCGAAACTGGTTCGGGCAAGGAAGTTGTCGCACGCGCCATTCACAAGCAATCTCGGCGCAACAACGGTCCGTTCTTACGAGTGAACTGCGGCGCCATTGCGCCTGAGCTTGTCGATTCGGAACTTTTCGGTCACGAACGAGGCAGTTTCACCGGCGCAACTTCGCTACGTAAAGGCTGGTTCGAACGCGCAGATCGCGGCACGTTGTTCTTGGATGAATGCGGTGAGTTAACCCCGGCCGCACAGGTACGATTGTTACGGATCTTGCAAGACGGAACTTTTGAGCGCGTGGGTGGTGAGCGGCAGATTCATGTGGATGTGCGCGTCGTTGCAGCAACGCATCGCGATCTGCAATCGATGGTCGGTGAAGGGACGTTTCGAGAAGATTTATGGTATCGACTTGCCGTGTTTCCGATTCATTTGCCGCCACTGCGTGATCGGCCCGAAGATATTCCTGCGTTGGCCGCTCATTTTTCATTGCGCGCCGCCAAACGTTTTGGCTTGGCTGCGTGCACGCCGACGCCGGAAGACATTAATTTGATGGCCACCTACGCCTGGCCTGGCAACGTGCGAGAGCTGGCGGCGGTGATCGAGCGGGCTGCACTACTTGGCGACGGCCGCCGGTTGGATGTTGCCACAGCACTCGGCGTTTCGCCGCAAGTGAATCAGACACAAGTGGTAAATTCTCAATTTCCGCTCGTCACCGCTTCTACCAATGGCGACTCAGCGTTTTCTTCGCTCGAAGATGCCATGCGGCAACATATTGAAACGGCGCTCGTGCGTACTCAAGGGCGAATCGAAGGCCCTCGCGGAACCGCCAAGTTGCTCGGCATCAATCCACACACATTGCGGGCTCGAATGCGCAAAATGAAAATTGATTGGGATCGTTTTCGAGAAGCGAACTAGCGGGTAGATCAAAGCATCTTCCTGGGAAGTAGTGGTTGCAGGGATTCAAGCGATTTATAATCAGCGACGCTTTCTGTCTTCCTGATTTACTTTTATTAAACACTACTATGCTAAATCGCTTGTCGTTTCTTGTCGCTTCAACTTTGTCGTTACTTTGTCTGGCCTTCAGCGTGAAGGCCGTTGATGCGCCTGCGGAAAAATCGCTGCCAACGATTGTGCTCGTCGGCGACTCTATTCGAATGGGTTATGCGCCGATTGTTGCTAAATTACTTGAAGGCCAGGCAAATATTGTTGCTTCCGACGAAAATGGCGGTGACAGTAGCAAGGTGCTTTCGAATCTCGATCAATGGGTTATTACACACCAGCCCACGGTCGTGCATTTCAACTGTGGCTTGCATGACATCAAAATTTCGAGAAAAGCAAAACAGCCGCAGATTTCTCTTGATCAATACGAGAAAAATCTGGGGCAAATCGTCGATCGCTTACAAAAAGAAACCAAAGCCCGTCTCATTTTTGCCACAACAACGCCGATTCGTGACGATCTTCACGCCAAACGCGAAGGAGATTTCGATCGCCTGGAAGCCGACGTGAAACGATACAATGAAGTGGCGTTAAAAGTGATGAAAGAAAAAGGAGTTGAGATCGATGACTTACACACGGTAGTGAATAAAGCAGGCATTGACAAAGTACAACGCACTGACGGAACCCATTACACCGATGAAGGCAGCAAAGTGCTGGCTGAGAACGTCGCGAGAAGCGTCATCAGCAAGTGAAACCTTTAAGGTCTTCGAAAATCAAAACCGAAGATCGTAGGGCTTGCACTTCTGTTTTGACTTTACCTGCGACTTGCTTTTGACGGTTGAAGTTTTATCTGGCGGCTTTCTTTCCGCGTTTGGGCGGTGCTTCGCATAGC
>CAZIGP010000651.1:0-3363 GCA_964538425.1 uncultured Pirellulales bacterium
TAATGGGGCGCAAAGGGCTCGGCAAATTGGCCGGATTTGGTGTGGCCAAGGTGGTCACGGTGATTTCCAAAGTGAAATCTGAATCTCATGCGACAAAGATCACCCTGAGTTACGACGACTTGATTAAAGTAACGGATTCACACGAAATCCCGATTGAAGAATCGTGCCTCAGCGATGGAGGTGGCATTCAGGGGAGCGGAACGATAATCATTTTATCAAAACTTCTATACGAACCGATGGGAGCAAGGTTAGCAACTATAGAAAATAGAGCAGCCGATCATTTCACGCAGATAAATCCCGATGATTTTGAAATCCTGCTGAACGGAGCGCGAGTATCTCCCACTCCGCGCTCGCTAGTATATGCTTGGCCTGAACCGGAAAAGTTGGTAAATGAGCTGATTGATGAGAGTTATACAATCGAAGATGGCAGAACTTTACATTATCAATACCGCCTAAGGTTTGTCGAAGACAGGCAAGCATTACCAGCAAAAGAACGGGGCATTCGTGTATACGCTCATCGGAGGCTCGCCGCGGCACCATCATTACTTGAAGCTGATACAAATATGCACGGCTTCCGTATGACTGATTATCTCGATGGGGTGGTTTACGCAGATTTCATTGACGATCAACCGGAAGATTACATTGCCACGGATCGACAATCGCTTCGATGGGAGTCACCTCTTTTGGCAACACTTTATGAGCGATTAAGTGCAGCAATAAAAGACGCCTGTTATGCAAGGCAGAAGGTTCGTGACTTAGAAAAAGACAAAAAGGTATCCGAAGACGTATTTACCAAAAACGCAATTGCTGAAGCCGAACTATCGAAAAGCGAACAGAAGGTTGCTCTCAAGATAGCTTCGGCGGTTTCTAGTCTTCACAAGCAGGGATTTGAAGATGATGGTTATAAAACCCAATTTACCGAGGTAATTCAAGCACTTGGGCGCGGCGAATTGCTTACTACGCTGTCGGCGCTCGCCAAAGATGAGAACCCGGAACTTGAGCGAGTAGTAGTGCAGATAACCAAGTTAACAGCCGAGCAACTAGAGGGTTTCTATAAGTATGCCCGAGCGCGAATCGACGGAATCACAGCTCTACGAAAAATCGTTTTGTCAACGGACTTTAAGGCCAAAAAGAATGAAAAGATAATTCACAAACTATTGAAAAAATGCCCCTGGTTAATCGATCCGACCTTTTTTGAGTTCCTCACCTCCGACCAAAGTGAAAAAACGATGTTCACTCAGATTGAGCAGGAACTCAGGATCGACGACCATTTAGATTCAAAATACGATCCCGAAACGGAAGACGAAACTAAGGCAGGAGCAAGCAACGAACGACCTGATCTCGTTTTTCTGCTTGGAAATGCTGCACTGAGTCGGCTTGTAATTGTAGAGTTGAAAGCTCCTAATACACCGCTGCATGGCGAGCACTACAGGCAATTACAAGGTTATGTTCGACGCGCCGAGAAATGGCTAAAACGTCACGACAAAGAGGGTGTTAAGGTAACCGGCTTGCTCATTGGATCGTTCGGCCCTATTGAAACGAAGGCAGAAGAAGTGGAATGGCTCGAAGCGGAAATAGAAAAAACGCATAATCAGGGCCAGTGTCGTGTATTTGGGATCGACGCGATTTTGGAACGTGCCCAAGACGCACATAAAGAGCTCATCGAGGTTTGGAATGATGAGCAAGATGAATTAGAGAACACAACCGATTAATCTGGCGATGGCCCTTCCAAGCCGCGGTGGCACGCTATTTCCAATTTGTCGGGCAATTTGGGTTGGTAGACCGGCAAAAGCCCATTCGTCAGGAATGCTGTGAAGCCGCGCAGCTTCTCGGAGAGAGATTACCCGATTTTGATTAGGATGAATGTATCGACCTTTTGATGGGTTTTGCAAACAGGTACGTAATGTGTTAGATGGCGCGTCCCATCGCATACGCCCCCATGCGTCCGTAACTTCGCCTGTGACAGCCCACCATGATGGAGCTGCCAACTTTGGGGATTTTTTCATTACATCGCGCTTATCACCGCCTGCCGGGATTAGTCGCATTCTTGCCAAGGCAATTTTACTTGGTTGCGGAGAATAATGATTGTTTTTGCCATCGGCTTTTGAAGGCAAACCGACCCAAGCTTCTCGTACTGTTTCAACTGAGCGGGTGCGCCGTGGATGAGAAAGCTTGATTCCACGACGATTGGCGATTGTAAATGACCGGCGACGGTGCTGGGGGCAGCCGTAGTCAAATGCGTCAAGTACAAAGCTATCGACGTGATAACCATCCCTAATCAAAAGCCTTTTAATCCGCTGCAATTGGTGCGATTCGAGAAACGCCGCGACGTTCTCAATCGCAATGACGAATGGCCGGAGAATGCGAGCCCATCGAATCACTTCTAGGCTCAAATTATTTCGAGGATCGTTAGGCCGCCGAAGGCCGAGGGTCGAAAATCCTTGACAAGGAGGCCCGGCGATTAAGACATCACATCGTCCAATTGGGACTGTTTTTGTAACGTCTGCGACTTCAATATGGTTTCCAAGATTCAGTGAGTACGTTTCGGCAGCAACCGGATCGCGTTCGATAGCACGAATTAATCGAAAACCTTGGTCGCGGAATGCGCTTCCAAATAGTCCTGCGCCCGCGAATAACTCCACAACGGTTGGTCGAGATGAAACCATTTATTCGCCTATAAGCATATTACGGCCACATCGTATCGACCTCAGCGGTTTTCCAACTTGAAGACCGGGTCCGGACTTTTCGCCTGCGCAATCTACAGAAAGACGCTAGCACGCCTTGCCCTTATTCAACGTGAAGGAACTAAAAGAGACGGAGTTAAATTGAGAAGCCTGTAACCGCCGGTCGCTCAACTAGCACACATCAAGACTATTCTCATTCCCCCATCCCTTGCCTTCTGTGCCTCCTGCCTCCGCTCCTCTGTTCCTTCACTTTGTACTAAACAAAGGCAGGCACTTAGATACTTTTATCTGCCAATTGCTAAACAGCTAACCGCTAAGGGCTGCCTACCCCCTTGACAATTAGTGTACATTTGATACAATGCCGCTGCCAGCCAGTGTGCTGGTGCGGCCCGGCCCCGCTCCCCTGCGAGGCCCAACCGACGATCTTTGACAATTCACCAGCATCGCCAGGCTTAGATCAAAAGAGCTCTCCGCTACCTTTGCGTACTCAGGATTTTCTTGATTCTTGCTGCTCCGTGTCTCGGTGTCTCTTGTGGTTTAGTCCATCTTTCAGTCTCATTTTTGATCGCAAAACTCACTTTCGCTCGGTAAATGACGAGGCGCGGCAAACGGCTCGAGAAGGCGCTATGAAAGATCACTGAAAGTTGATTTGGCAAAAACACTGTGTTTTACAGTGTTT
>CAZIGP010000652.1:0-3342 GCA_964538425.1 uncultured Pirellulales bacterium
TGACATCGATGCCCGGAGGGTTCGATAAAAACAACACCGGATCCCCTTCCGACCGGCACTGCACTCCCTGATAAACACCCGGCAAAAATCCCGAACCCCAAGCCGATTTGCCCGCATCCGGAAATTTTCCGCCCGAGAGCAACACCACGAAGCCAGGCATGTTCTGATTTTCCGAACCCAAACCGTAAGTGACCCATGCGCCGGTCGAAGCATAACCAAAATTTTGGCTACCCGTGTGCAATAACAATTGTGCCGGAGCGTGATTGAACTGATCCGTCTGCATCGAGTGAATGAAACATACTTTGTCGATCACCGTTTCAAAGTGTGGCAAGCGATCCGAAATCCAGGCCCCGCTTTCACCCGCTTGATGAAACGGAAAAATGCTCCCCATCAATTGCGGCACGCCGCGAATAAAGGCAAATCGCTTCCCTTCCAAATACTCGGCAGGGCAATCTTGACCATTGAATTTGGTCAGCTCGGGCTTATGGTCGAAAAGTTCTAACTGGCTCGGCGCGCCGCACATGTGCAAATAGATGACACGTTTGGCTTTGCCAGGAAAATGCGCCGGGCGCGGCGCGAGTGGATTGGCTGGATCACGTTCTGATGGAGCTGTTTGATCTTTCGCTGTTTCTGTAGCACGAGCCGACAATGCCTGCGATCCTAGCCACACTCCTCCCAACCCCGCGCCGCAGCCATGCAAAAAAAGCCGCCGAGTTTGCAATTGCAACTGATCATGCTGAAGTTTTTGAAGCAGGTTCATCATATGGAAGATCTTTTGTGATTAAGTCCCAAGGCATCCAAGGGCGGCGAATAAAAAACGCCAACCTTCAGACGCCTCGGCCTCATCAGTTTATTTCGTTAACGCTTCGTCCAAATTCAAGATGGCATTGGCCACCAAGGTACGTGCGGCGAGCTCGGGTGATTTGCCAATTTTTTCAACTTCTGCAGGATGCTGCTGATACGTCGCGAATGTTTGTTGATACAACGCCACCAAGTCGTCGATCGTCGCCGAGCTAGGGGATTGGATGGTTACCAATTTGTACGCCCAATTTGCTTGCTCTTCGATCGTCTTACCTCCTTCGGCCTCCATGCGCTTGGCGAGTGCTTCGGCAAACTCCATTTGGGCTTCATCATTCAGCGTGGCCAAGGCTTGTAGCGGCGTGTTCGTAACAATTCGCCGGGCGGAACAAACCTCTCGGCTGGGCATGTCAAAGGCCATCATGCTGGGATAACCGCTGGTGCGCTTCCAGTACGTGTAAACTGCACGTCGATATCGATCTTCCCCTTCCGAAGTTTTCCACTGCGTTCCGTTATAAACACTGCGCCAAACGCCTTCGGGTTGTGGCGGCATGACCGGGTAACCGTACATTTTTCGTGACAACAAACCCGACACGGCCAATGCTTGATCGCGAACCATTTCGGCCGCCAAGCGTTTACGCGGACCTCGAGCCAGTAGTCGATTGGCAATATCTTTATCGAGCAACTCTTTTGATGCTTTCGCATCTTGGCGATAGGTGGCCGAAAGCACAATTTGGCGGAGAAATCGCTTCATGCTCCATCCCATGTCATCGCGAAATTGAATGGCCAAATAGTCCAGCAACTCGGGGTGCGATGGCGGCTGGCCGGAACTTCCAAAGTCTTCCAACGTTTCCACAATCCCTAGACCGAACATCTCGGACCATAGGCGGTTGACCATCACGCGCGCCGTCAGCGGGTTTTCCTTGGAAACCAGCCAATGGGCCATCTCCAGTCGATTATGCGGCACGTCGCTTGGCAACGACGGAAAAATAGAAGGCGTATTAGGCTGAACCTCGGACCCTCGGGCCAACCAATTGCCACGTTCAAACTGATAAGTATGCCGCTGTGCGCTGCCTGGCAGTTCTTGCGCAACAGGGATCGGAACATTTGGCATCGCCGTTCGTTCTTGAACGATGCCCGCCAATTCTGTTCGCTGTGCTTTGAATTTTTCATCGGCAACCCACTGCGACCACCGCTCGTTTTCAGAAATGTAAAACTTCGCTCGCCGAATAATCATGGCCAGCGAACCATCGACCGCGACCGTTTGAGTCAGTTTGAATTCAAACCGATCTCCTGCGGCAAGCTCCACAGGCTGGCGAGGCAGAAAAACAGCGCTCGAAGGTTGATAGAGCCGGGTGTACTGACTCCAACCGTGAGCATCGTCCTTCAAACTCCCTTCTGGATTCATGACGGGAGCAACTTCGTCGGCGAAGACCGCTTCGAATTCAATTTCGCGTGATTTGCCTTCGCTGGAAATAACGTATGCCCGAAAACGCGATAGCACGAATCCCGCTTCAGGAATTCGCAGCGCGGCTTCCAGGTCTTTCGGCAACACTTCAATTCGCAGGGCCGTCAGGCGATTCGCTCCACTGGGCACAGGAGACTCAAGATGATAAGTCGGCGAATTGGCGATTGTTCCCTCGGCGTGAACTTCCACTTGGCCATTGACCGTTTCCAAACGCAAACGAGCCGTGCCTTCTTGGTCAATGCTGGCCTTGTCGAACGGCAAATTCTTCCACGCCGCTTCGCCGCCTGTGGCAACAAATTGATCGAAGAGCGATTTTCGCAGTTCATTCGCACGACGATCCAATTCGAGCGCTCGCTGGTGATCTGTTTCCACAATCGGCACATTAAAGAGTGGATATTCTTCAACCACATCGCAATCGCGTGTGTTATTCAAGATCGCCATGAACTCGTAATACTCATCATTGTCCAGTGGCGCGTAAGGGTGCGAATGACATTGCGCGCAACCAAAGGTCGTCGCTTGCCACACTTGCCAAGTCGTGTTTACCCGGTCGATCACCGCCTGAATGCGGAATTCCTCATCGTCGGTGCCCCCTTCGGTATTGGTTTGCGTGTTGCGATGAAACGCCGTGGCAACGAGATCGCCGATCTTGGGATTTTCAACTAAATCGCCCGCCAATTGTTTGATCGTGAATTCATCAAACGGCATATCGGCATTGAATGCACGAATGAGCCAATCTTTATAAGGCCACACATTACGATGCGGATCGCGTTCGAAACCAATCGTGTCGGCATAGCGTGCCAGGTCCAGCCACATCGAAGTCCAGCGCTCGCCAAAAGCCGAAGAGGCCAATAACCGCTCCACAACTTTTTCATAGGCCTGTGGCGTGTTGTCGAGTAAAAAGTTTTCCAGCTCCTGCGGCGTCGGCGGCAAACCGATGAGATCGAACGATACTCGGCGCAACCAAGCGCGTCGATCGGCCGGCGACGAAGGTTGTAGATTTTCTTTTTCCAACCGCGACAGAATAAAATAATCGAGCGGTTGCAAGCACCAATCGGCATGTTGCACTTTGGGTAGCT
>CAZIGP010000653.1:0-1601 GCA_964538425.1 uncultured Pirellulales bacterium
GGCCGGCCTTTGGTTACATGCTGATCGGCATCGCCATTGGTTTCTTTGTCGGCCTGCTACCCGGCATCGGCGGCTTATCGACCTTAGCGTTGATGCTACCTTTTTCGTACTCCATCAAAGAGCCGATCTCGGCGTTTGCGTTCCTGCTAGGCATGCTTGCCGTCACCGGCACGACTGGCGATTTAACTTCCATTCTGTTTGGGATTCCGGGGGAGGGATCCTCAGCCGCCTTGATATTAGACGGCTATCCCATGTCGAAGAACGGCGAAGCCGGTGGCGCGCTCGGTGCCGCGATCACCGCCTCCGTCCTCGGCTCGGTCATTGGCGCGCTGTCGCTAGCGATTTCAATTCCGATCATGCGTCCGCTGGTTTTGCTGTTCGGTTCACCTGAGTTGTTCATCATCGCCATCATGGGTATCACTTTCATCGGCACGCTCGCCGGCCCGTCGTTGATCAAAGGCCTCTTGGCCGGCGGCATCGGTCTGATGCTCGCCTCAATTGGCGTCGACCCGCAGACCGGTTCGCTGCGCTACACTTTCGGCACTCTCTACCTGTGGGACCGGCTCGATCTCATTCCGGTGGTCGTCGGCATGTTCGCCATTCCCGAAATCGTCGACTTGGCGGTGCGCGGCACGAGCATCGCCAGCGGCAAACAGGAAAAGCTCACCGGCGTTATGGAAGGCGTCAGGGACGCCTTCCGCCATTTCTGGCTGGTGGTGCGTTGCAGCTTGATCGGAGTCTACTTCGGGGTCCTGCCCGTGCTCGGTGCCAACGTCGCTCAATGGATTTCCTACGCCCACGCCGTGCAAGGTTTGAAAGACAAATCGCGCGCCGGCAAAGGTGCGGTGGAAGGCCTGCTCGGCCCCGGCTCAGCCAACAAGTCGACCCGCGGCTCGGCAGACAAGGCAGCCCAAACGGCAAAGCCGATCTCTCCAAGAATAATTAAACCGGCCAGCACTGCCGAAACCCAAGCCATGGTGGTTGCAACCACACGCCACGCTTGTTGGCGATCTCGCTCCAATGTTTGAGCAAACACGGGCAAAAAGCTAGCGGTGAGTGCCCCTTCGCCAAACATTCGTCGGAACAGGTTCGGAATGCGAAATGCAACCACAAACGAATCCATCACGCCTGTTAAGCCAAAGAGTGACGCAGTAGCCATGTCGCGCACCATGCCCAAGATGCGGCTAACAAGCGTTCCCAGGCTTGTGACAATTGCCCCTGATAGCAAGGAATGAATTTTTCGATTTTTTTGCTCGCCCATGCCGCACGATGTTAAAGGCGAAAGGAAGCACAGGGAAGTGAAATTTGCGAAATTTCCCGAGAATTTTCGCCACTTGTCGGATCGGCATAGAACGTCTAGGTTTCAACGTTCGAGACAGATAGGTTCTGCTGGCCGAGTAGAGCCTGAAGCCGAGAATGCTTGTCAATCTGGTGCCCTTCGGCTTATGGCACCCTTCATGAATGGAGTCGCCTGTGGCTGAATATTCTAAATATCAACAGAAAGTCATCAAAAACAATTACGAGAACTTAGAAACCGTTCAGTTAAAACGCCACTGCGAACAGGTAACCGAAATTTACTTGGCAGAATGAAAGCCTCGAGC
>CAZIGP010000653.1:1611-3341 GCA_964538425.1 uncultured Pirellulales bacterium
CTGGAAAGATATCGCCAAGCTGCTTGAAAAAATGAAAATTCCGCAAACGCGCATCGACAATATTGTGAAACAAGATAATCCAGCACTCTTAGCAAAACTGCTGGAAGAATTGCTGGCGAAGTAAAATTAGCAGGATCAATCTAGCATGCCCGATATCTGGACTTTTTACTCCGCCGGAGCAGTTATTTTCGGTCCGGGCGCTATTGCGCGGCTAGGTGAACAGGCCAATCGACACGGCATCAAGCGAGTGTTAATTGTCACCGATCGTACCCTGAAGAGCGCAGGACTTGTCGACGAAGTGCAGTCGCCACTGCTGACAGCAGGAGTTGAAGTGGGCGTATTCGATGGCGGTGAAGCAGAACCATCGATTGCTGCTGCCCAGCGTGCAACCGAATTTGCAAAGCAATTTAAACCAAACGCCATTCTGGGTCTGGGCGGCGGCAGCAATATGGATTTGGCGAAAGTCACTTCCGTAGTTCATGCGCATGGCGGCAGTGTGCGAGATTATTTGGGCGAAGAACTTATTCCTGGACCTATCACACCGACGATTTGCGTTCCCACCACTGCGGGCACGGGTAGCGAAGTAAGTGGTTCTGGAGTGCTGACAGATCAAGAAAATCAACTGAAGGTCGCTGTGGTCAGTAATTTTATGCGGCCGAAGCTTGCGATTGTCGATCCGCGGCTCACGCTCAGTTGTCCTAAGCATGTAACGGCTGAAAGCGGCATCGACGCGCTTACGCACGCCATTGAGGCCTACACGGCGGTGGATAACGAAAAATTTCCGCTACCACCAGGTGAAACAACGATCTACCAAGGCCGCAACCCGATGGGAGATGCGTTTGCCGAAAAGGCGATTTCACTGGTGGGGCAGCATTTGGTGCAAGCTGTCAATGAGCCGCAGAATTTAGAAGCCCGAACTGGGATGTCGTTGGCTGCACTGCTTGGTGGTTTGGCATTTTCAAATGTAGGCGTTGCATTAACGCATGCTCTGGAATACCCCGTCGGCGGAGCAACCCATTGCTCTCATGGGGCCGGCAATGGCCTCTTGCTCCCGTTCGTGATGCGTTATAATCTGCCAGCCCGTGTGCCGCAGTTCGTTCGGATTGCTCAGTTGCTCGGCCGAAATATTGCCGGCATGAGCGAAATGGCTGCTGCGGAAGATGCGATTGTTGCCATCGAAGAACTTAAGCAAGCCATTGGCATCCCGCCGCGACTACGAGATCTTGGAGTGCGCGAAGATCAATTACGTACTTTTGCCGAGAAAGCCGCGGGGATTAAGCGAATTCTGCGGGTGAACCCGCGCTATCCGACGGTAGATGAAATGGTGGAGATTTTCAAATCGGCTTTGTGATCGTCAAAACCTCGACAAACAGGATGTGTCTAGAAAACACGGATGAACACGGATAAAAAAGATGACACAGATAAGAACGCAGGTAGATGACGATGTGATAATAATTCTTTTTTAGAATCTATTCGTGTTCATCTGATTTCATCTGTGTTTTTCTGTGTTCCTTAGATTTTCAATTTGCTTACGTTACGTTATCCGCAGAAATAGGAAAGCATGCCAACTAATGCCGCCATAGCCGATGAACTTCGCTGGAAAAAATTTCCGGTGCTTGATGATGGCTTTGTTTGTCTAGTGGATGTCATGGGAGACGATCAGTCGGTGGTGCAAGCCGCGCGGGTTAGTTATGGCGAAGGTACACGCAAAGTATCCGACGATCGCGGGC
>CAZIGP010000654.1:0-3340 GCA_964538425.1 uncultured Pirellulales bacterium
CAACTCTTCCCGCAAGAAGTCGCCCGCGGCCAAAAACCAGAATTCGGCGAGCCCAATATCCCCGTCCTTATCCGTGCCGCCGACGCCATCCAAATCCTGCTAGGCACGCACGACGATGAAGACACTAACAAGCCTGAAATCCAAATCGAACGTCATCCCAACGGCTGGATGATCTATCTGTGCCCCGTCGCCAACTCCGACCCCACCGGCTATCTCTATTTTCTCGACGACGGCCGCAGCCTCTTGCGAAAAGAATACGACTTCGGCGCCACACCCGCCATTAAAATCATCAACCCCGCCGACTGGCTCCCAGAATTTGATGGTGCATAGAAGGCGTTACACTTCCGGAATTCGAAATATCGAGAAATTCCGGATGGTTGGCCGGCTTCGGTCTTCGTCCCCGGGCAAATCGCCTTCACTTCCTCTGATCCCGAAGGGATCACAGCCATTAGCCGGGGGTTGAGGAGCGCCAGCGACGATACCCCCGGTACTGATAACAAAAACCCAACCGACCCCGACAGGGGTCGCAGCGCGTTCAATCCAGATATTGCGGATCATATTGCATCCCGCCTTCTCCAACATCTCGAGCAATTCGTCGCGAAATGATTTCTGCCGATGATGCTCTTCCTGGTGGGCAAATAACCCTTCACTTTTCGCGTGATGTAGCACTTACAGTGAAGGCAGCAAAGAATCCTCTTATTCTGCGTCAGCCCGCAACTTGAGATAAGAACGGTTTCAACCAATTGACGATTTGCATCCCGTTACTTAATTTAATCCCCCAATCGACCTACCCGGTAAAGCCGGCCGTCGATCTATCTTGCCGCGCGTGCACCAGCCCCGCCGCGCGGCTTTTTCTATGCGCCTCCCGCTCGTCCCACGCCCCTCGACCCTCGCCTCTTCTTTCTGCCATTCCCCACTCCGCATTCCACATTCCGCACTTGCCTTTTCCTCCCTCCTGTTCGTTTTCGTATTAGTCTCTCCCCTGCGCGTCTCAGTCAGCTTTCTTGATCGCAGGCGGTTTCCACGAACCATCGAGGATATCCTGTTTTCCCCAATAAGCACGAATATAGAGCGAGAACCTACCATCGGGCGCGGGAAGCCAATTCGATTCCTTTTCCGGGCCTGGCGATTCCTTGCCGGCGTACAGCGTGAGTGAGCCGTCCGAATTACGCTTGAGATTCTTGTTTTTCGTACCCAGCGAGTAGCGATTCAGTTCATTGGCATGGAACAAATGTTTGTCGTTGTAAAGCGTCAAAGACCAAAACCCGTTAACCGGTGGCTCTTTCCCCTTGGCAAACGTAATCTCGTAGGCCGAATCCCCTGCGAGCTGTTTGCCGGTCGAATCAAAGTCTGTGTAGAAATATTGGGTTTCGCTTGGTTTGTTGTCGAACATGTTCGATTTCGCCGTGCCCGTGCGATCGAAGTAGTCGACACCCCATTGGGCGTTGTTAGTCGATCGATTCCAGCCGTTGCCGGCAGGACGTCCGTTGCGCTTCCACTCAAAAAATCGCGAGATGACATCCCGTTCTGTTTCGATGGCCGTATCGACCAACGCTTTCTTAATTTCCGGGTTTTTATCCGCCGCGTCCATCAACTGACGAAACTGCGCGTATAACGATTCCTCGCCCGGCAAAGGGGGCACAGCCTTAAGCACTCGAGGAAACTCATCAAAAAAGTTTTCGGGAACAACCCACTTCGTTTCACCACCCCCTGAGGACTTCGGGCCAAGAATGTTCGGGGCCTTGCTCCAATCAATGGTCTTCATCTTTCCGTTAAACTCAGTCAGCGGATAGGCGACAACCTGATTGACAAATGACTGAATCGCTTTTCGATCTTCCGGTGTGTCATCCATGAAGATCCGTGGGATGGCGTTTGCCAATTCGGTGGAGCTGCGAATCACCGCTTCAATTCCGTTGGGTTTCTCACCCTTCCAGCTCGGACCTACGAGCAGATAGAACCCGGGCTTGCTTTTGTATGGTTTGCCAAGCTCACCGAATTGATCGGTTCGCGCGTCGTAGAGTGCGTAGATCCAAAAACGATCAACGAAATCAGGCACCTGAATGACCACCGGCTCTTCGTCGAGCGAGAAAAATCCCAGCCCGTAGACGACATCCTGGTTCGGACAGGTAACGAACGTTTCGGATGGCTCAATATAGTCGTGCAGCATGGCGATCTGACCTCGAGGCGCAGCGGGGAGAATCCCGTTAAGCAGGCCCGGATGCGGAGCTTTAGTAATCGCTATGCGCCGGTTCATCTGGTTAATCATCGGCCAGCCCCAAATGTACGCCATTCGTCCTACCGCTTTTGCGTATTCCGGCGTCATGTCAACGCCGCTGGCTGGCTGAGTCACGTCGGCTGGTTTCACAGGAGCCGAAACTTGCTGAGCATGTGCGGTAACAGATAAGAAGCCAATGCACAACGTGAAAACGGCTGCAACGACTCTGGGACGATTTTTAGATGTGCTGTACTGCATGGCGTGTTGCCCTTCCGAGTTAAGCGATGCGAGTATCACCATCCTGGCGGCTCACCGTTCCTCCAGACTTCAAAAGAAGCATTAGTAGCATATCATAGCAAGATTCGATTAGAACAACGGGAATTTGGCTCCTGATGCCTCACTTCTGACGTCTTCCCGCTCGTCCCACGCCCCTCGATCCTCGTCCCTTCTTTAAATCACAAAAAAAGTTTTGCCCCCTAGGGGGCAAGGCAGAAAGAAGTGTCACCCTAACTTAAAAAGCGCCACCCATGTCCTGAACTACATTTGTTACCTATGTCCTGACTGCACCCTTCTTCTGTATTCACCGCCTACTGCCTACCGCCAGCCGCCTACTTGACTTTTAGTGTACATCTGCTACAATACCGCCAGTGCCCACTCCAGGCATTCACCGGCCACAATCCCAACCGGGCAGTCGATCCTTGACAATTCATAAGCATTTAGCGGCCAGCAATGAATCCGTGCCAATCGCTGCTGCGCGGGTATTTGCCTGTCTCGTGTCCGAACCCAATCATCCAGCATCGAGTATCAAGCATCTAGCATCCAGGTTTTACATCCAGCATCCAGCTAATCGCTAACTGCCTCCTGTCTGACTGTCTACTGACACCTTTCTGACAGCTTCCTGACACCTAAACTGACACTTCGCGGGCAAAAAGCTCGCATTTTCCCGATAGTTTTGTCCGCCACCTGTCAGCGAAGAAAAAATTTCCTAACAGAGTGCCACACGACCCCAACACGCCAGCAAGAAAACTTACCCTGTTCTTATTGCTGAACCCCGAACCCTGAACCCTTTTACTGACAGAACCTGTCAAAAACCTTCAAAACTGCGACACCATTTCGGACAGGTTC
>CAZIGP010000655.1:0-3340 GCA_964538425.1 uncultured Pirellulales bacterium
GGTCTACTTTTCGACATGTAACTGACGGCACAAGTACAACGTTAATGTCTGGGGAAATATACTCACGCGATGATGATGCATTTACCGGTGAATGGACGGTTCCATGGTGGGAAGCAGGACCGCTTGCCGATACTTCATTCGGTATAAATGCTCCTAAATCTGGGTCATTCGGAGCAAGAATGATTCGTTCAAAGCATCCAGGAGGAGCGGTATTCGGTTTCGCCGATGGCAGTGTCCGTTTTTTTAGTGAATCGATTGCTAAGAACATGTTAAGGATCATGACCGGAATGCAAGATGGAGAATCGCTGCCGGTCCTTGATTAACAAGTGCTCTAACATGGATTCTCGCAGGATTGTGCAAATGAAATAACACACATTCTGTCGAGGTTTAACAAACTAATCTGCCGCTCAAATGCACAAGTACATTCTTCGATCGTTATATAATTTGCTATGGCTATCATTACTCATTGGCTGTGTGCCAAACGCTGCGCGTATACAAGGACGAGTTACAAAAGATGGACAACCTACTCAAGAAGGCTATGTGACGTTTCGACGTATCGATCAAGATAAACCTCCGTTTATTCTCAATCTTAATATTGAAAACGGACAGTACGATACAAAGACAAATGGAACGTCGCTTCTGTTTGGAAATTATGAAGTACGTGTTGCAATCACAAAGAAGACTGGACGGCAAATTCCGCTACCAGGGGCACCGAACGGGCAAATGCAAGATGAAATTATTACTGTAAGCTCAGCAGAGTATAGCAGTCCTAGATCGCCTTTAAAATATGAACACAAAGCTGCAGGAACTTACGATATCAACGTCCCAAGCAAGTAAGATGCCTTAACACAAGAGCATGCATCATTTTGACAAAAATTCAATTTTATACACCTTCTATATTATTTTTAGGCTCATTACTACTATGCGATTATTTTTACTAGCGTTTGTTACAACAACGATCACTCCGATATCTGGACTTTTAGCTACTGAAACTAAAGCAGAATCGTCGCTCGTATTCGCAACGATATGTTGGGATGGCAAATATGCAAGTAAGGACAAGCCTGGTGGTGTAGATACAACTGCTCATCAAGGTGCAATCTATAGTATTTTGAGCGACGGATCGCAAGAAACAAAAATCATAGATCTTGGAGGCGATACAACCTTTCCTCATTTTGATTTTCAGGGGCAATGGCTGTATTTTCAGTCTAACGCAAGCGGTCAGTACCAAGTCTATCGTGGCCGAGTTGATGGTACCGAGATTACCAATCTTAGTGCTTTGCATCGCCTTGGAGATACATGGCGTGAGGCGTGTGGAATAGCTTTGTCTGGTGATGGGCAAAAGATTACCTATATGATGCATGATGGAAATATTGGCAAGACTGTGATTGCTAATGCTGACGGGTCAGAAGCTAAATTTGTTGCTCCGGAATTAGGTTACGTCTATATGGCCGCTCTTAATAAAACCGGTAATCGCATTGTCTTTTCTGGACCGTCTCGCGAATATCGCCTTCTGTTGTGTTCCTTACACGATAATCAAGTAAAAATGCTTACTCCTGATCATCCAGGTGCAACGGTGCCACAGTTTACACCAGATGATAAGGTGATCGTTTTCTGCTGCAATAATGATATTTATCGCGTGGATTCGGATGGGAGCCACCTACAAAGACTGACAAATGGAAATCAATACGTTCGCTTCAAGTTGTCAGACACCGATCATCATCCATCAAGTGATCCACCTTCAATTTCCGTTGATGGCAAGCAGATCGCTTATATCGCTAAAAAGGATGGCGTTCAGCAAGTATTTGCTATGAATCTTGATGGCGGTGAACAGCGCCAAATCACACAACGTCCAACAGATTGCGGCCGAGTTCATTGGAGTCCAAGCGGTTTGCAACTTGCATTCGTCTCTTTTGTAGAAGGGTACCCTCAGTTGTTCGTGGTTGATTCCTCTGGTGGCACACCACGGCAATTAACAAAGGTGGAAAGAGGTGGTGTGTATTATCTTAATTGGCATCCAAAGTCTAAATTGCTGCAAACGTCGATTAGTCACACCATGAATTAGCACTAAGTGCTTGCTTTTGAAAGCATCGGGAAAGGTGTCCATTGCAGTATGGCATGGACTCTACTGTCGTTTATATGAGTCCGAGCTCGCCAAGTTTATATTTGAAGTTCCAAAAAAGTAATGCCTGTCATTCGCGATGTTCAAACCGTACTGCTCACCGGTCCTTGCACGAACGATCCGTTTTTGCGCGAAGCTCGTGAGCGCCGCAGTGCCGCTTTCATTGAAATCCATACCGACCGTGGAATGATCGGGCTGGGAGAAACCTATGCAGGTTACTTTTGCCCGGAAATCGTCCCCCCGATCGTCGATTTCTTCAAACCGATCTTGATCGGCCAACCTGTGGAGAATGTCCCCGAACTATGGAGCCGGATGTATCACTGTGGAAACTTTTGGTGTCGGGTGGGACTGGGGTTGATCGTACTCAATGGAATTGAAGCCGCTTTATGGGATCTCGTGGGCAAACTTAACGGTGTGCCCGTCCATCAGTTGTTAGGCGGAGCTAAGCACGAACGACTCCTTTGTTATGCAACAGGGGGACCAAGCAACGGTCCGCTCGATCGAGTATTTGCCAAAATCGATCATTATCGATCCCTTGGATTTAACGCAGTCAAACTGGGCACGGGTTGGCTCGATCGCGATCAAGGATTTCAAAGTCCGACTTCTGCGGCAGAAGCCGCGGAATTAGAAGGAAGCAAAGTTGCTGCTGTTCGTGAACGATTTGGGAGCGAGTTGGGGCTAATGCTGGATGGCCACATGGGAAACAATCCTGGTCCGACCTGGGATTTGGCGACAGCACAAGCCGTCATGCAAGCAGTCGCTCCCTATGATCTGCTGTTTTTTGAAGAACCCTTGCATTACGTCGATCAAGCCGGCTATGCAGAATTATGCCGCACCACCGAAGTGCCCATTGCCGCCGGAGAGTGTTTAACGGGGATGAGTGAATGGCAATGGTTCATTACTCACGATTGTTGCGATATTGGCCAGCCCGATGCTTCCTTCACGGGAGGCTTAAGTGAATTTTTGAACGTGGCTTCTCTGCTGGCGGAGCGTGGCCGTCAAATTGCTACTCATGCCTGGGGCGCAGGGGGTAGCCTCATGCAAAATATCCACTGTGGGTTTGCCGCCGTGAATACCTGCATTCTCGAAATCCCCCCAGACTTCGGCCCACTGCATGCAGAGATCATGGGAGATTCCTTTCAAATGGACCGAGGCGACGTCTTGCCACCGCAGACTCCGGGATTAGGCATTCGTTTAACGGAGGAAATCAAAGAGAGTTTT
>CAZIGP010000656.1:0-3339 GCA_964538425.1 uncultured Pirellulales bacterium
ATTTCGACTGGCGCGGACTCGCCCAAAGTTGCTTGCTTGCTGAATGCTTCGCCCAAAATGGTTTTCGGGTGATAGATGAGCCAGAAGTGCGGCGAATTCCCAAACTGCACAACACCCATATCACAAGTGCCATGAACGACTGCGGCATCTTTGGAAGACAGCGCCACTTCACGAGCCGGCTCTTTCTTCTCGAGCGATAGCGGCGTGTCTTTGCCTTGCGAATCTCTGAGCAACAACTTCACCGGATCAACCACGCCAACGTCCACGTTTTCATCGGGTTGCAAATCTTCGCTCAAAATCACCTGAGCAACAGTCCGATCGGCTTTGGGAACGACAAATAGAAAGTGGGCATGAATCGGAGCAACGGCTCCTAGCGTTAAAGCGACAGCAAAGATTGCTCGAAGTATCATTGGGGATTCCTAGTCTAAAGTTATTTGATAGTTTTTAGGTTGTGTTTAATTTTCAATCAGAATTATTTTTGCAAAATCAATTTGTTGCTACGAGTGAGCCGCAAACGATAGATTTCTTCGCCGTGACGAATCCAAATTTCCTTCGAGCCTTGCAGCAATTCCGCCGACGAAATTTCTCGCGGCGAAGTATAAGGCTTGGCAGGTTCTTGGTCTGTGTTATTGGTCATTGGAAATAGATTGTTAACATTCGAGACATCTAAAACGGAGGTAATCATTTTTTTTCAGGATGCAATTTAAGATCGAAATTCAATTGCATTTCACTTGCAGAGTTATCTTTGGGAATTTCAGCACGCAATAACGACTCGTGGCCATAATGCCGAGGAAAACGGCGACGATGAGCAGCAGATTGATTGCCGCTGCCAGAGGGGGCGTGGAGTGGAGGATCGTCCAATACTTCCACGCGATAATTTCCTGGCAACAATCCAATGTCTTCTGGAATTTGATATTTGCCACTCGTCACTACGCCACTTGTTTTCTTCGTGGCTATATCTAAAGGTACAAACATGATTACGGCCTCACTTACAGGTTGGCCGTCCAATGTAATATCGCCGCTAACTGCTACACGCCCTGGTTTGCATCCAGTGCTCATTGACAGAATTACAATACAACCTAGCAACCACCAAAGTTTGGATTGGCGGCACGAGTTATTCATTTTAAATTTTTCGTCAATTAGTAATTTGACACCGAAATGCCATCATTGCGCTTTGCGAGACATCGTAATACGTCAGAACTTGTATTTTCGCTTATAAATAGCACTGCACCACTTACCATTGCCATATTAACGCCACCTGGATGATCGCTACGAAAGGTATGGAGATCCCTCAACGATCCAGTAAAGCGATCACAATTGAATACTCCACTCGTCGATGCGGTGCTCTGAAAGGGATAATATGATGCCCATCGACCTCCAAAGCCTCCACCAGGCATTCCACGAATTCCGTAATCCAAATCGCCCGCAATGAATGTTTTCGCTGTACCATCGAGAATCGATATCTTTGAGACGCTGAGCTTTTCGACTGCCCTCGGGCCACTACAGGGGTACGGCATAGGCGAAGAGTCGATGATAGCTCCGTTGTGATACTCCGGATTAGGATCACCGTTTAGGCAGAACTGATTGAAGTGACCATATTCGCTGCCCGTGCAAACCGCATAGCTAGACCAACCGGCGTCAGGTTCCGGACTAGGAAGCTGCATGGAAGGACAGCGAAACACTGCAATCGCTGCCCTCCCAAAATCAGCATTGGAATCGGAAAATGGATCGATCGTGCGATCGTACTTTCCGTACAAGGCAGTTTCCTCTAAATAAGGAAGCAAAGGTACAAAGGCACTTGCTCCGTGGTCTTCGAGGGTGTATGGCAACCGTTTACGAATTTGGTCGTAGTTATGAAATGCCAGCCCAATCTGTTTTAGATTATTGCTGCATTGCGAACGTCGTGAAGCTTCACGAGCACTTTGAACAGCAGGTAACAGTAACGCAACCAACAATCCAATAATCGCAATCACCACGAGCAATTCAACTAATGTAAATGCATCGTGCAGGGGATGCCCACCACGTCGGCCTCGTGCGAGTGTGCACATAGCAATTCCCTAATGTTGAGTTAGATACGTTGCTTCCGCCGGTGCTTCACAAACCAAATACTGCATGCGGCGGTAATTGCTAATGCCAACCCAGCAGGTTCCGGAACAGGCTGTGGTTCATTGATAGGACTTGCTGCAGCCGTCCAAATCGTATCCACGGCCACTTTATCCAGACTTACCGATGATTCGGCACCGGCAAATTGGATGGTATAGCTGGCAGCGTTGCCAGGAAGATGGAATTCAAACCAGCGATCTTGAAGAACCCCACCAAAGCCGCCAAGGTTTTGCTGAAACATTAACTGCTGTTCCACAGGTGTGTAGGTGTTTGAATTGTGCTCAATGCGAATCGAATTCAAATCAAGCAAACTTCCTTGCGTGCGAGTTTGCAAAATAATCGTGGTCCATAGGGCCGCACCAGCGTTATAGTTTGGCACCTGCACGTCGATGTCGATGATTGCCGACGGACTATAAATGTTGCCGCCGCTGGTAACGAAGCTTGCGCCGGAACTATCGATCACGTTTGCCGCGCCATTAGGATTGAATGGTGCTGCATCGACAACGGCACCGGCTGGCACGTTGGGACTATTCGGCGCATTAGGTCCTGCGGGAGAACTGAACTTATCCCACTCTTGATAGGTGGAACTAGCGTCGCTGCGCGTCCAACCACTTGGGCTGACAAATGCTGCCACTGCGGTTTGGGCAAACAAAAGACAGCCAGTTATAAACAACGATCCACCAAAGCTTGCAAATCTCATAAGAAGTACTCCTGCCAAAAAACAAAGAAGGCCTTAGATATCTCGACGCGTTTACGCTATCGTCGAATGCCGGCGAGTTATTGGCGGGCTAGGGTGAGAACGCCCAGTGGCAAGCTACACTCGCATCAAGTGAGATTGAGTCTCAGTTGCGACGGGTGTGATTTTACTGACCCTTAAAATAGCGTCAAGGGGCTGTAAAGAAAATTTCTGCTAGCAAATCTGGCCTTTTGAGACGGGAAGCTACCTACCTACAGAAAGGTGTGTATTGCCAACAGCTTAAGCTCACCGCAGGAAGTAGAGGGCAGGGCTAAATTCAACCAGCCGCTGTTAATTCAAACACCGTCACTTCAGGCCGCATGTTGAAGCGGACACGGTGCGAATACCCCAATCCGGGGTTGATGTAGAGCCGGCGGCCACCAGTCAAGGCGAATTCTCCAGCGGTGTATAAGCGGTTTCGTACTGGGGTGATCGGCGGCGGCAGAAAAGGCGGTTTTATTTGGCCGCCATGGGTGTGGCCGGAGAGAACCCAGCCCGGG
>CAZIGP010000657.1:0-2189 GCA_964538425.1 uncultured Pirellulales bacterium
TCCCGCCGCAGCCGGCCGCCACGCTGCCTCCATCATTTCGTAGGTGACCCGGCCGAAGAGCAGGGCATCAGCCCGCGCAAGATTCTCGGCCCAATAACGATGCAATTCTTCATCCGTCGAGCCTGCGCGATGATCGCAGCACCCGTCCAAAGTAACGTTGATGGAATATCGAAGGAGTCGCATAACGTAAGCGTACCGATGGAGTAGCCTGCAAAGCTAGGGCTTGAGGCCTGCCACGGCTTGAGTCTTGAGACCACAGACATTGAGGCAATTGCCCCTTACACAACAACTCACTCATGCTTCAGAACTCACGCCTCAAACCTTCTTTACGCCGAAGGCGTTGTACATCAAAGCCAAGGTGAGCAACTGAGACCGCCGAGCGATTAGCGAGGATAAAGGCCGAAGGCGGTAGTTCGCCAATTCCGGGCATTCATTCTGCACTCGCCGTAGACCCTACCCTGGGTCCACCCACACCCAAAAACAGAAAGAACCCTGAAAGGGTTCTACACCTGCGCCACAAACGATCATCTATTTAACCCTACTTGTAATTGCCAAAACCCCCTCTGCATAATGGGACATCTTTTCTTAGTAATTGCTTCAAACAGGGGTAAATCATGGGCGAAATTTTCCAGGCGTATTTGATTACGTTCGGGTGGGCGATCGTCGGTTCAATCGCGATGGGCATCGGAATTATCATTGCCCTGAAACTTTTTGCACTTTCAACTCGCAAAGTCGATGAATGGGAATTAATACGGCAAGGCAACATTCCAATGGCAATTGTCTTGGCGGCATTTATCGTTTCGTTGGGCGTTGTGATTGCTTCTGCTGTCCACCCGTAGGGTGTCGCCATGCGACGATTCGCAAGCCGGCTAATTGCTTTGCTGATTACTTGCTATTGTGTCAACGCATACGCCGGTGGTCCATGTTCAGGCGTCAGAGGCGGTTGTCACAGAAGTAGCTATCGAGATTCCGCGCGAAGCTCCGCCCCATCGATCGAATCTGTGCATGTCGATGGGTATTTTCGAAAAGATGGAACTTATGTTCGACCGCATAATCGGCGACCACCGGGTACGGTCAGCCATAGCGACAATTCATCTTTCAGCTTGCCAGATCTTCCTACCGACGAAAAGCCAACGCGGAAATATCGAACTTCTGCAAGAACAAAGGCTCGCGATTCCATTTGGAAAGGCACAGGCAGCACTGCGGACGACGATGACGCCAAAGCCCCGGCAGCTAAACCCTCATTGCCCGCCAAGTACATTGTTCATTTAACGAGCGGTCGCAAGTTTGAGATTGCTGACTATCGAGACGACACAACGTCGTATTGGATTACGTTACGTAATGGCGGCGGGATGCGATACAGCAAACCAATGGTCTCCAAAATCGATCCAATCGAACAGCAATAATAGCATTGTTATGCAATCCTTCGACCAAGATATTCGAGGTTGGCAATGTTCGTACAATCAACATGCGCATCACTTTTAGGTGCTTGTCAACTTTCTCCTTACGCCGAAGACGTCACACACCAAGGCCCAGGATTTCCGCCGTGGCGGATACCCTGGGTCAACTCTTGCCAGTTTCGAGCCGTGACGAGAAGGTGGTAGAATAAACGGCAGGAGATTTGCTGTGCGACGTTTTCTTATCTACTTAGCGTTCCTCTTGCTGCTTGCTCTGATCGGTGGATTGCTCGGCGGGACATTTCTTGCCGTGCGATGTGTAGTTTTACAAGGAGAAATCGTTCGTGATTGCTACTATGTTGAGTGGGTTACCGAAATGATCATTCTGCATTTGGACGCAAATCACCAGCAATGGCCGGAGAGCTGGGAAGACCTTCGAGATGACCATGCCAAATGCGAGAATCTTGCTAGTCGTTTGCCGTGGTCGCTGACAGAGTTAAGCGAGAATGTTTCAGTGGACTGGTTGATGAACACAGCCGAGCTGAAAGCACAGGCTGCCGAGCCAGACCATCCCAAGCTTCAATTTATTTCGTTGAAAAACGGAAGAAAAGTCTACTGGAGCGGCGGCGAGCCAAATCAAATGGTCTGCGAATACTTATTAGGCCAACGAAAGCCGCTTTCGGGGAGAAATTAAATGGCGTGAATCATTGAGGTCTTGAATCACCTTCCGTTCTTTTTAATTCTCTCTAAACTAAGCAGGTACCAAATGGGCATTCTCGTTCAGGCCGCAAT
>CAZIGP010000657.1:2199-3331 GCA_964538425.1 uncultured Pirellulales bacterium
ATCGCGTTGGTATCCCAGCGGATAGAATCGGAGGAACTTTTCGCCAAACCGACACCTCTAACGCGGATCGAAATAATCCTCACGCGTGCCAATCTCGGTTCCATCCGCCGTTCGGTGTAATCCCCAGAGGATGGCGTTCATATCTGTTGATACATCGAAGCCCAGATACTCGAATGTTTTTTGTAATTCGACAAAATGCATCTCAATGCGAGGCGATCCACGCACTTCTTGGAGTTCAAAGCCAGGTTCCCGTGCAAAGATTTCGTCAGTGACGCACTCAAAGTATCGCTCTGAAACCTGCCACTCGACCGTACGAATGCGGAGATACAGCTTTACTGGATCGTTCTTTTTCTTCTTCCAGTGCGGCTTGGAGAATGTCACATATAGTCCCGGATACGGAACAAACGGCAGGGTGATCGTCCCTTCAACTGTTAGCAATCGATACTGCTTGTATTTTCGGCGAGGGTATAGTGGTCCAGGAACTTGCAGTATGAGCTTTACAGTGTATTCACCGGGCATGCTATATTCTGGGATTTGATGGAAGTCTGTGTTGCTCATGTCCGTTACGATACTAAGTCGCCAATTATACTGGCGGCGGAGCTAAGGGGCGGCAGCCCAGAAGGCGAGTTGGGTTCTTGAATCGATTCCCATCCCCTTTTGATTCCTGCCGCCAAGACGGCGCGTTAGCGTCGTAAGTTCATCAATAGCAACACCACAACTACAACAACGAGTGTTGCCATCATTATGAAAAGTGGCGAACGTAGGAAGCTAACTTTAGTTGTTCTTCGGCTCACTCCGCTTCGAGGTCAAGAGAACTAAGTAGCTTTAATGCATTATCTAGATTCTGTCCGTCACACTTCGCCCCCTTCTTGCGACGCAATCTCTGAATGGCCTCATTGTGGTCGGCACCCTCTTCTCGAAACGCGTCGTATGTTGCGGCCAATTCTAAGACGACCGTCGGAGCATCACTCAGGATGACAATTTGATCTTCAAATTCGTCAACGCTCGGAAGTCCACTACCTCCTTGTTTAGCCTTGAGAATGTAATACGGATTGCCTTCCCGGGTTATGTCGATCTTCTCGTCGACGAAATCGAACGCTTCGAGCAATCCGATGTCGCCTTGCAGCGACTC
>CAZIGP010000658.1:0-3330 GCA_964538425.1 uncultured Pirellulales bacterium
GAGCCGCAGCAGAAAAAACACCGGGCCGATCTTTCCAGGCCAGCATCGTGTTCAGACCTGCCTGGGAATAAAGGTCGTTGCCGCTCACCGATTCATTCCTTTGTACCAGTGCCATCAGAGTAAGAGGATGCGAACGAACCCAATTGCGCCCAAAATGTTGCGATCGAACATTCTCTGCACTCATTACCGAGAAAGGCTGAAGCAGTTCCGGCATGAACATGATTATTATCGCAATCGATAATTGATAGTATGCTCGTTTTAAAGGTTTAATCTTCATTTCTTTCGGAGAATTTCTGGATACTTGGCACAAAATGTTCGTCGTGCCAAGATTGATGTTAGGAAGAAGGTTCCTATAACAATTGTTACAAATGATTTTGGTTCGGGTATCACAAATGGAGCGCCGGTGTTAAACTTGAACAAGTCTCCGGTACCACCATCTAATATTAAATTAAGATGATACAGCGAACCGCCATCGTGGATTAGTGGCAAGATTTCAACTTCGCCAGTTAGCCGATTCAGTCGTTGCAAACTATTAATACCGCTATCTTTAAAATCGAAACCAATCCGAATTGATTGGCGGGCAGCAATGGCATCCGCACTATGGGACCTCAACAAATTAGTGATCATAAAATAGGATTCGTTTTCAAACTGCGTTCCGTCGAGATGCTCAAGTGCGTCATCAAGCGTGAAGTTTCCGACGATAACATCGCCCGGCCTGCCTCCATTAAGTATGCCTAAATTCGTTGCCGCGATACTAGAAATATAAGGACCGTTGCTAGTATTCCACCTCGATAGACCCGATGCCAAGCTGCCTGTGCTGACATAGCCGAGAGCCTCGCTTTTCAAAGACTTTAACGTGTTGCCTAAGCGGCCGACCTCGGCGTTAATCTGTGTCACGCGTGGATAGGTCAAAGTCGGTGAACCGTCTAGATTTAATAAGCCACGAGTTGTATCGTCCGGTGGGTCGTAAGTGTAATAGGCAAGTCCCGTGAAGCCATGGGCTAACGAAGCAAATACCTGCACGCGCATGTCCGAGTCGCTCAAAGGCTGAGCGCTAGTATTGTTGTAAGATTGGATGAAGGTCCAGTATGGCAGGTTAGCCTGCAATCCTTTATTCCGGATGACGCCAAGGCTGCGGTAGAATGCATTCAATAGGCTGGTGCTTTCTGTTCCCGTGAGAGTAAACGGGTAGTTATCGAACATCAGCACATCCGGACGAGCTAGAGATAGGTAGTTATCTACAAAAGTTGGCAAGTTGCTTGCACCTCCATATCCATAAATGTTGCTAAAAGCTAACCGATCAGGATAGTTTGTTTTCAACCAATCCAGCGCATTCCCAGTTGCTGTAAACTCAGCAGTCGTACCGGGTTCGTCGTTGATCAGGAACCCAACATTCCTGTCAATCGAAGCCAATGAATTCATCACACTTTGAAAATGTGCATCGGGTCCATTAAGTGCTGGGTAGCGTTGAATCCACGGAACATTTGCTTTCGCGCTGGCTTGACGTGTGGCGGGCTGAGTTTCCCAAACTAAGGTGTTATTTAGATTTGCACTCGTGTACTCGTTGATATCAAACAAGCTATCACGAAGGGTTAGTGCCATGATTTGAAATGGGTGCGAATGCACCCACTCGCTGCCAAAATATTCCGACCTTGCCTTTGCAACAGAGGTTGTAAAGGTTTCTAGGCACAAACTACTAAATAACGTGAGTAAAGCGATCTTAAACATGTTGAGAACCTACACGAATAACTCTAGTCATTACGACTGCTGGGTATTGGTATAGCTCGTGAGTGTTTTCCATACGGTCGCCTTGTTAGGCCAATGTTTGCCCCGGAATGAAGCATGGCGAAATCATTAGTTGCTTTCTACTATTGGGTAACGCCCAATCTAGCTTAAAGTGATTCAATGCTCGCACCGTTTCTCGTCCGACAGTAACCATATCAACTGCAACAGAAGTCAGTGATTCTTTTAAACTTCCTGACTGTCCAGATTCACCGTAAGTAATGATTGACAGGTCTTGGGGGACACCAATTCCTAGGGCACGGCATGTTAGAAATACCCATTCTCCGAGTCTAGCATCAGCTAAAATTACAGTATTTTTCTGAAGTGATTGAAGAAAGACTTGTAAACGGGTTTGGGTATCGCCGTTCATGTTGCAACTTGTTTTGTCTGCAACATAATGCACGTGATTGGGCGACAATTCAACTTGATGTTTAGACAGCGACTTTCGAAACTCGTGATAGTGTTTTTCACCGGCATTGCGTTCGCAGGCTATAAGTCCGACGTGACGGTCGCCTCGTTCAGCAATAATGTTCGTTAACTGTGTTACTATTTCAATCCAATGCAAAATGATTGCTGTTGCAGGAACGGTTTCTCTTCCGCTGTGAGAGATAACAAAGGGAATATTGTGTGATTCGAGTTGATTAAACTGGTAGGGAGGAGTTGGAGACGTATCCGATGGCACAATAACTACCCCAGCGGCACGTTGATCGATCATCCGCAAAATGGCGTCGCCCTGACAACCAATGTTGTTTTGGGTTTCGCAAATCGCAAGGGAATATCGAGATTCATTTGCCATTTCCGCGACGCCTTTTAGAAACGAAATACAAATAGCATCACGCACATTTGGCAAAATTACGCCTAAAACATTTGTGGTGGTTTCATGTGGGAGGCATATTTCTCGAGCCAAGAATGTTCCACAACCCTGCACACGTTTGACAAGTCCTTCTTGAGCCATGCCGGATAATACTTGACGCAGCATGCTACGACTTACACCACAAGAATCAGCCAATTCTTTTTCGGTAGGTAAAATATCACCTACGATAAAACCGCTCGCTAGAAACTGCTGAAAAGAATCATGCCGCTTCGGAGCGTCGACCAGCGATTTGCGCGTCGGCGCCACGACATCGCTCGGCCCGTTCGGAAAGAGCATCGCGCCGGCGAGCATTTCGTAGAGCACACAGCAAAATGCGAAGATGTCTGTGTGGGGCCCCTCGAGCCCAGACTTGTCGCCCTGCTCAGGCGCCATGTAGCCCACGGAGCCCACGACGACCTCGAAGGTCTTGCCAAGTCCGCGTACGGCGGCGATCCCGAGATCCGTTACCTTCAACAGCTCCGCCGGTGGTTCGCCACAGACCAGGAGATTGTCGGGCTTGATGTCGCGATGTACCACTCCGTATTCGTGCAGCGAGGCCAGCCCGCGGAGCAGGTCGCGCGCGAGCCGAGCAATCCGGGCGGGCGCGAGCGACTGGCCCGTTGCGCGAAGTTCGAACTCGATGCGTTCGCCGAGCGTCGTGCCGCGCGGGCCACCGTCGACCCACTCGAGCGCGA
>CAZIGP010000659.1:0-3315 GCA_964538425.1 uncultured Pirellulales bacterium
GATGGCCGCGGCCGCGTCGAGCAATATGCCGCCAATGGCAACAAGCTCAACAGCTTCACCGCGTACGGCACTGGCGAAGGACGCAAATCGCCGGTTCACGTGGCGGCAAAGAGATTCGACGGCCAAATGGAAGGCGAAATCTTCAACGGCCAAGGCCCGGTCAATTCGATGTCGGCGGTTGATGCCACCATTAGCCGCCTGCTGCGCTCGTTCGACCCCGACGGCACGCTGGCCGGCGAAGTCTTCGAAGGCGAAGAAGACTTCCAGTATGGATTCTTTGTAGCGTAAAGCAGGGAAACAAGGTGCTTGCATGGACGACAACGGAATGACAACGGTCCCTGCCACCTTGGATTCCTCGTTTGTCGAAAGCAGCTTGAGCTTATTCAAGTGCCATTCGTTCCTCACTCTTTTCCTCTCCAGTTTGACGGGTGTTTATAGTAAAAAGTATAATGGCTTAACTGGCCAAACACTTTTGAGATAGATCAAATTGCAAAGAGGATATTGAGGCCAAGAGTAGTTTGACAACGAAACCAATCGAGGAAATTGTTATCGAACAGAGCACGAGAAGTTTTTGTCAACCAAGGTCAAGAGCCGCCTCCGCTTAATTCAGAAACACCAGTTGATCTTTTCGTTAAGGCTTCTCTGCTTCCTTTATTTGTCTGTTTTACAGTGGCGGCAAAGCAACTAAATTCTTAGTCTCGGCATAGAGTGATTAACACGCTTGATAGCTTGATTTGTCGCCCTCGCGAGGCCTCGCATCGCGATGCTATTGTGACAGGCGAGACTCGTGTAACCTGGGATCGACTATTACAGTTGGTATCTTCTGGCGTCGAAATCTTATCGCCATTTCGGGCTAGTCGGGTCGGGGTACTTCATCACGGCGATGCGCCAAGTTGGGCAGCCTTGACAGCACTTGAACGGCTTGCCGCTGACGTATTTTTGCTTGATACGTCATTGCCAACGCAGGAAGTTCGGCAACTAGCGGAGGATTTTCGGTTAGCTGCAGTTATCAACTCAGATCGGGTGGATAGCAACCTGGCTTGGCGCGTCGAATCCATCGGCCCTTCTCCAGGTATTGGGGAAAGTTCAGTCACTATTCTAACTTCTGGAACAGCAGGAAAACCCAAAGCTGCCAGGCACACGTGGGCAAGTCTATGTCGTCCAGTGCGAATGATTCATGATGCAGAACCACGGCCATGGCTACTTACTTATCGCCCCCATCTCTACGCAGGTTTGCAAGTATCCCTTCAATGCTTTGCCGGTGGTGGAACGCTGGTCAGCCCAGGCAACAATATTCCTGTAGACCGTATTGTAGAATTAATGGTGCGCGAGAATGTCGCCTTTGTATCTGCAACCCCTTCCTATTGGCGACAATTGTTAATTTTCTCTGTCCCCGAAATACTTGCGAAAGTTAAACTTCGACAAATTACTTTGGGTGGAGAGGTTGTCGATCAGCAGATACTAGATAGGCTCAAGCGGGCATTCCCAGAAGCACGATTGGTCCATATTTATGCCACAACCGAACTTGGGCGCTGTTTTTCGGTAACAGACGGTTTGGCTGGATTTCCTTCACGGTTCTTGGGTACTGTTTCGCAGGACGGAGTAGAATTGCGAGTGCAAAATGGCGAATTACAGGTTCGCTCGGCAAATGCAATGCGTGGTTACGATCCTTTAAGTCATGTTGCGGCTCAAACAGCAGACTGGTTTGCAACGGGTGACTTGGTGCGATGCGAGGGAGACCGTTGCTTTTTTGTTGGACGCGAATCGGACATCATTAACGTGGGAGGTAATAAAGTCAGCCCCCAAGAGGTTGAGCAAGTATTACGTGCCGTACCTGGTGTCGCCGATGTAAGAGTCTATCCTAAGTCATCTTCGATGGTCGGCCAGCTTGTCGCAGCACAAATCGTGCCTTGCAATATCCAAGAGGCATCCGAGGTGCGGTTAGCGGTAGTCGAAGCGAGCGTTCGGCAGCTAACGCCGCAGCAGCGTCCTCGGCTTATCGAAATGGTTGAGCGAATTGAACTCTCGGAAGCTGGAAAGAAACGACGAACATAATCGGGTGAAAATAATGTCCAGTGCACGCAATCGACACATTATCGTTAGTGGAGGCAGCCGCGGGTTAGGCAAAGCCTTGGTAGAAGGCTTGCTCGACAATGGCTATCGAGTAAGCACTTTTAGCCGAAGTGCAACTGAGTTCACTAATTCGCTCAGCGATAATCCCAACTTCTATTTCGCTGCTGTTGATATTTCCGACCGCGACAAAATATCAGAATTTTTAGTTGCAGCCGAGCAAAAGTTTGACATCCCGTTCGGCCTTGTAAATTGCGCCGGAATTGCAGTCGATGGCGTCCTGCCAATGTTCCCGGAAGATCAGATTGAACGCGTAATGGAAATCAATCTTGTCGGCGCATTAGTGTTGACTCGCCGCGTTGTTCGTAGAATGCTGTTGAGTAATCAAGGCGGATCGATCATCAACATTTCGTCAATCATCGGCCTGCGGGGTTATAGTGGATTGTCGGCCTATGCGGCCACCAAAGGCGGAATGGATGCCATGACCAGAGCGCTTTCACGCGAACTGGGCGATCGTCGGATCCGAGTCAACTCGATTGCACCCGGTTACCTGGAAACCGAAATGACGCATGGACTGAACGATTCCCAGCGCGAACAAATCGTCCGACGAACTCCTTTGGGACGTCTAGGAACTCCGCAAGATGTCGTTGGACCGGTCAACTTCCTGCTGTCCGATCAGGCCGAGTTTATTACAGGGCAAGTGATCGTAGTGGACGGTGGAATCACAGTCTGATCCATACCGCCAAGAGATTTGCCGCGGTGGGTGCTAGTGACAGGACAACGCAAGTCGCAGCGCCCGAGTAAATCTTCTTAAACATCATAGTCCTCGTGGGATACGAGTCTTAGTAAGGATTAGTATCAGGCGCGAACTAAGCTATTGACGAATAGTGTACATTTGATACAATACCGCTGCCAGCCAGTGTGCTGGTACGGCCGAGCCCTGCTCCATGCGGAGCCCAACCGGTGCTGTTTGGCAATTCAGAAAAAAGTATTGAGCAAATTGGCTATCCGCCAGTTTTCGTTCCTGGCTAATCGCTAACGGCCAGTTACTAATTGCTTTTTTGTTCTAACTTTCAGTCCCATTTATCACGCCAAAACTCGTTTTCGCTTGGTAAATTCCGAACCCCCGCGAACTTACCGAGAAGGCGCTATGAAAGCTCACTGAAAGTTGAATTGGCAAAAACACTGTGTTTTACAGTGTTTACCGCGCGCCAACTTTCATACGATTTTGGCGAAAAATTTTAT
>CAZIGP010000660.1:0-3315 GCA_964538425.1 uncultured Pirellulales bacterium
ACCATGAGCTTCTACGATTCCTTGGCATATTGCCAAGCCCAATCCGACGCCACGGCGACCGTCGGCGGTGGCTGCGGCGGCACGAAAGAATTTTTCGAACACCTTAGCTTCCGTTCCGGCGGGAAGGCCAGGACCGCGATCGGCAAAATGTATTTCGATTTGCTGGCCGCTGAGGTTCGCCATGATGTCGATCGGTGCGCCGGCGGGTGTATAGCGAGCGGCGTTTTCAAGCAAATTTACAAAGACTTGCTCCAACAGTAAACCATCGACCAAGATCAAAGGGAATGAGCGGGAGATCTTGACGTTCAAGGGATGGGAATGCAATTCGCGTCGCAGTCGTGTGATCGCCGAGCCAATAAGTTCTTCGAGCACATGCCACTGGCGATTCAGGATGATCGCACCGGCCTCCAAACGCGCCATCTCGAGCAAGTTTTCAACAAGCCTGACCAGTTGATGCGACTCATTCACTAGGGTATGCAGCATCTGTTGATGGCGCTCGCTGATTTGACCGGTGAGTTCTTCGCGCAAGCTCACTGTGGTTCCAGCGATTGCTGCCAGTGGTGTGCGCAAATCGTGCGAGACAGAACTGAAGAGCGAATTGCGTAGCTTCTCCGATTTCACTTGAAGCTGCACTTCATGCGCAGCCAGCACCGATTGATCACGCTCAATGGCGAGCGCGATCAAGCTGGCGCAGGTTTCCAACAGGCGTCGTTGTTCAGGATCACGAAGTGTGGCAGTTTCCGCAGGACGCACGCCAACCACACCGATGGTTCGCTGCGAACCAATGAGCGGAACAAACAGCGCGGTGGCGTTGGGCAAAGTGTCTGTGTCTAGGCCGGCCATTTGATTGTGGTCGGCAACCCACCTAGCCACTGAAGGATTGATGGCATGAATGGCAACGGATGTTGCTTCGCCGATTCGTAACGTGAGCGAGCCGTTCGCTTCGCGCAGATAAATGACGACCTCACCTCGGAAGAATTCGCTCAACTGCTTTCCGGCCGTCTGCAGGAGAAAGTCGGTGCCAGACAACTCGCTCAATTGCCGGGTCATGCGGAAGAGCTTTGCTGTGCGCTGTTCTTGATCTTGGGAGACGCGCAATTGAGATTGCTGGCGAGCAGCCAGCACACTGATGAGCAGACCGATGCCGACCATGACACCAAACGTAGGTAGATACCGCGCGTCGCTGACAACAAAAGTTCCATAAGGCAGAACAAAAAAGAGGTCGACTACGACGACGCTGAGTACCAGCGTCGCCAAGGCCAAGCCACGCCCGAATCGAGTTGCCATCAAGGCGACTCCGGCCAGGAAAATCATTGCCGTATTGGCTTCGGGCCAATTGAGCAGATGCTGGCTCATCCATGCCAGTAGTCCGCAAATGGCCACGACTGCCAGACCAATACCATAGTGATAATAAGGAATTTTCTGCTTTGGGGTGATCGTCCGGTTGGGTGAAGCGGCGTGATCTCCTTCCCCGCTAATCACATACACGTCGATTTCGCCGCTGAGTTTCAGCAGTTCTTCGACAGCGGTGCGGCGCAGGGCGCGCTTCCACCAGGGTTGCGCCGTCTTACCGATAATAATTTTGGTGACATTGCGTGACTGAGCAAAATCTAAAACCGTTTGGGCAATGTTATGACCGATCAGCGTGCGTGTTTCCGCACCTAATCGTTCCGCCAATCGCAAGTTTCTGGCCGTTCGTTCTTGGTTTGCTGCTGCGTCGCTGCGGTTGCTGCCGGTGGCCACGGCAACGGCCACCCAGTCGGCACCCAGTGCCGTGGCCATTCGCTTCGTCGTGCGGATAATTTTGGCACTCGACGGGCTGGGTCCGACGCAGACAAGCAGTCGCTCGTTGGTCGCCCAAGGAACGATGGCAGAACGGGCTTGTCGTTCGGCTTCGACATCTTGATGAAGACGGCGAGCGGCCTGACGCAGTGACAGCTCTCGTAACGCGACAAGGTTGCTCTTTTGAAAGAAACTGGCTAGCGCTTGCTGGGCCTGTGCCGGCAGATAGACCTTCCCGGCTTGCAAACGGGCCATCAATTCTTCGGGCGTCAGATCAATCAGTTCAATTTCGTCGGCCCGGTCTAGGACCGAGTCGGGCAATGTTTCGCGAACGATGACGCCCGTAATTTGTGCAATAACATCATTCAGACTTTCGACGTGCTGCACGTTGAGCGTTGTCCAGACGTCGATTCCGGCCGCCAGCAGCTCTTCGACATCTTGCCAGCGCTTGGCGTGGCGCGATCCATCGGCATTCGTATGCGCAAGTTCATCGACTAGTACCAACCGCGGATGGCGGGCAAGTGTCGCATCAAGATCAAACTCGCGGAGCTCCACGTCACGATAAGAAATGATTTGTGGAGGGATCGACTCCAAACCCTCGAGCAACGCCTCCGTTTCTACTCGGCCGTGTGGTTCGACGTAGCCGACAACTACATCAATGCCTGCATCGCGCTCACGTCGCGCGGCAGAGAGCATTTGGTAAGTCTTGCCAACGCCTGCGGCATATCCAAAGAAAATGCGTAGCTTTCCACGGCGCGCACGCTCATCATCCGCTTGGACACGGGCTAATAATTGGTCAGGATTGGGACGATGATCGGGCATCGAAACGGCTTATTTTCCATTAAAGCGATATTCACAATCCATCTAAATATACGATGTAAGAACGGCGACCAATTATCCCGTCTTGTCTTATTGCTGTTCGTCCAATATCAGATTTAAGGTGAGAACATTGACACGTGGTTCTCCCAGAATGCCTAACGTGCGTTCCTCTGTATACTGTTTAACGAGTTGACGGATCGAACCTTCCGGCTTTCCACGGGCCTTGGCGACCCGTGCAACTTGGAAATCGGCAGCAGCAGGACTGATGTGTGGGTCCAGGCCACTACCGGAGGCGGTTACGAGATCGATCGGAATTGGCCTGCTTTGGTTGGGATTTGCCTTGCGAACAGCATCGACGCGACCCTTCACCGCTTCAATTTGCGCTGGGTTTGTTGGCCCGAAATTGCTCCCCGTGGAAGCCGCCCCATTATAAGACGGCCCGGTTGCCGAAGGACGGCTCCAAAAATACTTTGGATCGTCGAAGGTTTGACCAATAAGTTTCGAACCCACCGTTTTGCCATCACGCTGGATCAAGCTTCCATTGGCTTGATGTGGCATCGTAATTTGAGCAATGACGGTGATCAGCAAAGGATAAGCCACGCCGGTGACCAGCGTCAGTAAGCCAAAGATGATCAGCACTTTTCGTAATTCAGCGAACATGGTTTCCTCACTTTGCCAGACCAAATAGCACTAACAGCATGTCGATTAGTTTGA
>CAZIGP010000661.1:0-3299 GCA_964538425.1 uncultured Pirellulales bacterium
GCCGCAACGGATATCGCCAGTACCACTCATTGTGTGGATCGGAAGCGGCTTTTAATGGATCGATTCCTGACGACTGTCGGTACGCGGCCGACATCACGATAAGCTTATGCAACCGTTTTAATTTCCAGCCTTCACGAATCAATTCACCCGCTAAATAGTCCAGCAATTCAGGATGTGTTGGCGCATCTCCACTCTGTCCGAAATTGCTCGGCGTATTCACGAGACCACGCCCAAAGTGATAAAGCCACAGACGGTTGACAATAACACGTGCAGCTAAAGGATTCTCTGCCGAGGCAATCCAATGAGCCAATGACAGCCGTCTTCCGTCGTGGCCACCAGGCTCCTTCGCTTGAAATAAGACATCGCCATCCACCAAGACTTCGGGAACTCCCGGCGATACTTCTTCGCCAGTACTGCCCGGCTCACCACTTGATAAAATTTGTGTTTTTCGCAGCGGCACCTTCTCGCGCAGGTGCATGACCTCGTTGTCGTCGCTTTTTGCAGCCGTGTTAAAAATAGCGAAGAAGCGATAGTAGTCGCGCTGGGTTATTGGCTCGTATTTATGGTCATGACAGCGAGCGCAGCCAACTGTCAGCCCCAGAAAAACCGATGACGTGGTAGAGACCATGTCATCTACTTCATCGACACGATTTTTTTCGTTTTGTTGATTAGAAATCGATGGGCCATTTCGGCAAAATCCTAAAGCAATCAATTGCGTTTGAAATGCACTGGCGGTATTGCCAACTAACATATCGCCAGCTAATTGCTCCAAAACGAATTGGTCGTAGGGCTTATCGCTATTAAAACTCTCAATCACATAGTCGCGATACTTATAAGCATATTTACGTTCATGATCCAATTCGAAGCCGTCCGTATCGGCATACCGAGCCAAGTCAAGCCAATGACGAGCCCACCGTTCCCCGTAACGAGGACTGGCGAGTAAACGATCCACAATTCGCTCGTAAGCGTCGCTTGAAGTGTCTTCCAAGAATAACTGAACTTCTTCAGGGGTTGGTGGTAACCCTGTTAAATCAAAGGTGACGCGACGAATTAAGTCGGTTTGCTTTGCCTCAACGCTTGGAGTTAATCTTCGTTCTTTTAATTTTTCCAGTATAAATGCATCAATGGGCGTATTAATCCAAGGGTCGCTCATTACGGGTGGCTTAACAGCTTGCATGGGCTGAAATGCCCAATGTTCAGATTTAGAATTGAACGCTGGTTTTGTAGAGCGATCGTGCGATGCCTTCGCTTTCAATGCGGAGGAAATATCTGGCCATGGCGCGCCTTGGTCGATCCATGCACGCAACACGGCAATTTGCTTTTTGCTTAAGGGAGAGGCGCGATCTTTAGGCGGCATTACAATGCCAGTTTCATTTTGCCCAGCGATATATTGAATTAACTTACTACGTTGGCTTTCGCCCTTGATAATTACGGGGCCACTATCACCGCCTCGCATTGCATGGCTGCGCACGTCGAGTCGCAGTCCGGCCTCGGCCTGAGATGGGCCATGGCAGATATAACAACTTTTAAGAAATATTGGTTTGACATCACGGAAGTAATCCACAGGTTCATGTGCTGCTACGGCTGTTTGGCTGGCAAATGAAATAGCCTCAGCCGCTGAGGACTTAGCTTGGGAAGTACCCCATACGCTAAACGCAGCAATTAAAACGGCTGCGACAGGCTTTAGTGCCCCACGGTCCGTCGGTATTTCTTGCCATCCTAGCAAAACATCCCTCCTCGGACTTACTGCGTACCCCTTCAATCGCTTCCTTAGGTTCAAAGTCTTGGCGAGCTCGCGATTTATAACAAATTTGCCCCTTAAAAGCCCGGTCAATTTGGGTGCCGAAATCATCGAACAAAACGCTTTTTCAACGTAAAGCAGCACCCTGAATTGGCTTTAAGTTCTTGTGCGGCCTAGTTAAACTAGAAGAATTGGCCGAAGCAGATAGGCCCAACCAGCTGTTTATTTCGTACACCAAATGGATAAGTCTTGCCTTGCCAAAGTATTGAGCTGGGCAAGGTCACGACCAATAAGTCGAACAGCCTTTATGTAACCACTTTTCACTCTGCTATCGTCCAGCCCGTCGTGGACGAGATATCAAGCCCTATCAAAGGAACAGGATCCTTGCGACCTACCGCCAAGAGGCTGGCGATCGGTGCGCTTTTTGGCTTGGCTTTGATCCAAGCCAAAACGATGTACCGGTATGCGCATGCGGCAGAAGATAATTCACCGAGTCAAAACGCTTCTCCTGCGCCAGCGGACAATAAATCTGCGGCTCAGGCAATCAATTCGGTAAATGGACAGAACAAATCAGCAATCATTGAATCTCCTGCTCTCAGTTATGTACGAGACAAAGATGGCCGTCTGATTCCATTGTTGGGTTTCACATGGGAAGAATTACAAGAATATCTCAAACACAAAGAAGTCGAAAAAACTAAAGTAGCACAATCAGAACTTTTTGATTTGCAACAAGTTGTCATCTCCGGCGAAGCGAATGAACGCAGAGCTGAATTAACAGCCACTTATAAAATTCGACTTCCAGAAGACAAGTGGGTTGATATTCCATTAATTGCCGGCGGTGCCGTACTGATAGAGCCACCGACCTATCGTGGACCCGGTGAACACATCATTCGCTTCAATCCTGATAATAGCTCTTACTCAGTTCGCTTGCGTGGCACTTCTCGTTCGCAGCATGAATTCACACTTAAATTCTTCATCCCAATTAAAAGCATCGCTGATCAGCAAAGCATCGAGCTGGATGTCCCTCCAGCCGCGGCATCGCGATTGGCATTGAAAGTTCCACTTGAACAGGTTGCCGTCACTGCGAACACCGGTGCCGTCACGGCCGAAGTCCATCGAATTGGGTCGGATAAATCTGAAATCAATGCCTGGGGATTAGGAGGGCCGTTATCGCTCAGTTGGAAACAAGGAACCGGAACTGTCGTTCCTGCAATATCGCAATTAATATCTGACGCGCAAATCATTGCAAAATTTGATAGTCGGAACCTGCGATTCGAAGTCACACAGTCTGTTCAAAGCCTGTCGGAAGAATTCGATCGATTTCAAATTAAATTACCCCCTGAAACAAAACTTATTCTCAATGAAGCACCTAACGCCGAATATACGCTCAGCAGCGGGTCGAATGACAATGGCATTTTAACGGTGCAATTATCACAAAAAACAAAGGGGCCCGTTAAAATACCTTTTCGCGCAGAGCGTGCATACAACTCAAAAAACCCAACCGAAGCACTGGAATTAGCAGGCTTTGAAGTTGTCGAAGCCATTCCGCACCGACAAT
>CAZIGP010000662.1:0-2160 GCA_964538425.1 uncultured Pirellulales bacterium
GACAAACACATTAACAAACTCAGAAAGCTTTTGGCAACCTTCCGGCGTGCAGCCCACGGTGCCTTCATTTGCCTTGACGACCATGTAGCTAGGCACGGCATCCTTGATCGCTCGGTGTTGGTCGAGCGTCAGTGCCTTCTTTGCACGAAGAGTCTCGTAGATGCTCAAAGGCAAGCCGCCCGCCGCCTTCGCAACTTCTTGAAAAAACGGCACGATCTGGGCGTCGCCGACTTCCAGCCAGTAGGGCAAGGCAACTTGAATCGCATCGGCGCCAGCTTCGGCAGTGTAGGCCGCCCGCCGGGCCACGCCTAAGGTATACGTCGAGGTGCAGCCAATCATGGCGGGTTTGCCGTGGGCACGGCATTCTTCGACGGTGGCTCGAGTGATGGCCTGGAATTCGTCGAACTCCAGCGCATAGAATTCGCCGCTCGTCCCGCCGGTATATACGCCTGGCACGCCTGCCTTACAACAGCGAGCCACATCGGCCCGATAGGTCGCCTCATCGAAGCGATTGTTATCGGTCCAAGCCACAGGCAAACCTGCCCAGGGCCCTGTAAATGTTTCGCAAGTCAACATGGGATGCATTTCTCGTTCACGGTCATGTCGCTAGGGATTCGTAATATCTGCTGCGCATTATCCCACAGGATCATGCGTTTTTGTTCGTCACGGAGGTCCGCGTTGTCAATTCGGGCACGCTGAGACGCTGCAAAATAAAGCGGCGTATCGGTGCCAAAGAGGAGCCGCTCTGCGCCAACCTCACTGACAGCCCATTCGATCAGCCCTGGCATTAGGCTTTGGGCGCTCGATGTGTCCGTATAAATATTGCCATGTCGCGAGGCTTGAATCGCTCGTACTTGCAGGTCCGGAAAATGGACTTGCCCAATAAATCCACAACCCAAGTGGGCAAGAATGAGAGTTGCTTCCGGAAACTCGTTTGCAAAAGGCACAAAATCGGCCGGCAAACTGTTTTGTTCACCACTGTGAGTAAGAATGACGGTTTTCAATTCTGCGGCCAGTTCGAAAATTGCACGACCGTATTCTGCGATGGGGTAGCAGTGCTCTTCCGGATGAATTTTAATTCCTACGCACTTGCGATCTTGAAGCATTTCTCGGACTTGTTCAAACGAGGCCGGTTGACGCGGGTCAAGAACGACCCATTGCAGCAGGCCTTCCGTCTGACGAACAGCAACTCGGGCTTCTTCGTTGCCTGCCACGGCGTTGGCTTGCCCTCGGGGAAGCAATGCCCGAAGCGGTGACGCCACCGTGTATCGAATGTGTGCTGCCTTGGCCCGTGCGACAACCGTCGACGCATCGCCGCTCATAAATCGCTGTAAGAGTTCATGCATTTCCGGCCTGACGTATTGGCCAAAATGACCATGCACGTCGATCGCCGGCAGTTTGCTAGTCGCTGACATGATTCCCTCGCTCATTTTTGCTTATCTACTTTTCTCACACGCAGGCAACTCAAACCAGCGTTTTCATGCCACGGTTGTATTTCTATTCGATTGCCTCTAGTGCCCTATCGGGATATTCAAACTCGAATGAAGCGACGGTTACGAGTTTGAAAATCTTCTCGAGAATTTATTCTTCCAGCCAGAACGAATAAAACTTCGCTTGTCGCAACGTAAATCGAAGGCTTACGGCCTGCCCGTTGAGGTTGGAAAAATCTCCAGAAGTCCACTGCACCTGTGCGTGTGGTTGGTCGCCGACGACATCGTCAGAAACCATCATAACTTTCTTACGGCTGTCGAGCACTTCCACTTTTAACATACCCTCGGTGGCGTCCACATTCACAAATAACTTTGTTCCGCGGACAACAAACGGCTTCGTTAATAAAGTTCCTTGCTTCGCGGCCGCATCCATCGAGATGAATCCGTCGCGGCGAAGTACCGCCAGACAGATGGCGCCATGGTCAGGGTCCGCGTCTTTGGGAATTTCACGATACTTGAGACCTGAGTAGTAAAACCACAACTCGTCTCCACGGACGACAGGCGCACTTGGTGGTAGTATCTGAGTGAGATCGTAAGCGCCTTCGCCGGTCGGCGAGGGGCCGATAAATGGCTGGCGGTCTTGCGGAAGACGTTGCCAGGTTTGCAAATCGCGGCTACTCGCCAGTCCAATGATGTCAAAACCGTCGGTGCTCGGTTCCTTTCCCGAGGT
>CAZIGP010000662.1:2170-3299 GCA_964538425.1 uncultured Pirellulales bacterium
GGTGGCGTGATAAACCGCGGGAAGGGCGACATAGTATCCCTCATAACGGAAAATTCCCACGTTGTAGAAGTCTGCATGGTAGTGAGCAGGATCGTAGGCCACCTGTCGCAACGAGGGATTAGCTCGGCGCACCTGAATATTTCTTTTGGCAAACGATTGATCTTGTTTGTCAGGCATGAAGAGGGCATTCAGCTTGTTCCAAGTGTTAAAATCCTTGCTTGTCCAAATCGCATGGCATCGTCCCTCGGGGCCCATAGTTTTCGTAGTTGCAATGAAAATTCGATCCGTTGCGTCATAGCTAAGATTTGATTCATCCATCGACGGTATCTTGGGGACATTCAGTAGTGTCCAATGGATTCCGTCGGGACTAACAATCGGCTTACGATCTTCGGCGCCTAAGAACCCTTTATAGCGCCGGCCCGGGTCGGAGTCGTCAGGGTCATAGACGACGTTCTCCATCGCGTTGGCATTCCACTGGAGCGCCGGATCGGGCGTAACAAAGTTATTCTCCAAAGAGCCTTGATACTTGGATTGACGCAGCGCGGGCTTGGTCCAGTGAATTCCGTCGGTGCTTTCGGCATAGGTGGTTCCTGCAACACCCGGGATGGGTGCGACGGTCAGCATCCATAATTTGTAGCACTTCTGCTTTTCGTCCCAAACCGGCGCACAACGAGTTTCCAGCCACTTCTCCCACGGCTGATCGGGCCGGATGACGGCTCCCTTTTTTTCCGGTGGGTGCATCGTTTTTGTGAGACTGTTTTTCGAAGCGACAACGTAATCGTCAAAAAACAATTGCCGCTGGCCTACTGGAACTTCGATTGATTCTGCCCTATTTGCGGCGGAAATCCTTCCGCTACAAACAATAAGGGCCAGCATCATCCCGAGTTTTATTCCTGTGGGCTTGATCATTTTGCTTCTAAAGCCAGTTTGCCACCTTAGGTGACAGTCACAAAAGACACCGGAGGTTGTTAGGACCTGCCAAATTAATCTGTCAATCGGAATTCTGCCCTGTTGTCCTCGCTAGGCTTCACTTCGTAGGACAAGCCGGAACTATTGCTACTTGCATAGCGTGCTGGAGTGATCGTCTTGCGAACAAACAGTGTCTGGGGATTTACATTGGGCGGATCGG
>CAZIGP010000663.1:0-3297 GCA_964538425.1 uncultured Pirellulales bacterium
CATTTGCGCCAAAAAGTTAGTCATGCGGTTCAATTCTGTTTTGTTCGGCTCGCGGCCGAGGCAACGTAAATAAAGTTCTACGGTGACCGCCTCGTTATCGGCGGTGGAAGACAAGAGCTTTCCCAAGTCGCTGCGTCGATTGGCAGTGATCGATTGGTTGATCATCCGGCCGTTCATCATGAGCAATGCTTGGGGGATGGTTCCCACGACGTCGTCTCGCGGATCGTTGGGATCGTAACCAAACACTTGGTTGAATTGATTGCGCGGGCCGCGCAGTAGTGCATTACGGCCTTGGCCATTGCTTTCCGGCTCGCGGAATCCTAGGGCCGAGAGTAAGGCGTTATAGAGTTGATCGCCTCGCAATCGCTGTGGGCAATTGTTGGCGAACGGCGTTTCGTTGGCATTGCGGCGCGGGCGGCTTTCTCGTTGATAGGCTGCGGTGGCAGTAATTGTGCGGTAGAGCTGTTTGACGTTGTATTTGCTGCCCGCGAAACTCTTGGCGACATACTCCATGGTTTGTGGCGCAGAGCAGGTTTTGTCGGGGCCGAGATCGTCGATCGGTTCGTAAAAACCTTCACCGACTAGCTCCGCCCAAATCCGATTCACAAACGCTTTGGCAAACCATTCATTTTTTGGCGAAGTGATCCAATTAGCGATGGTTTCGCGGCGCTGGGCATCGGTGGTGTCGGGGTCTAACTTTTGACCGGTGACAAAAAATACCGGAGTCATTTTGGTGCCGCGCGCTGAAGGGTCTTCCAAGTCGGGCATGTAATGCTCGAGCTTGCCACCTGGCCTGGCGTTGGCCTGGGCTGGTCGTCGTTGGCGATCGACGCCGACAACTTCAAAGGTTCGATCGTCGGGGCGTGGCCGCACGGCAACGCGCGGAAAAAATGCGGCCAATTGGTGAAACTGTTCGCGCTTCCAACGGTCGGTCTTGTGATCGTGGCATTGGGCGCATTGAATTTGCACGCCGGTGAAGATGCGCGAGACTTCGGAGGTGATGTTAGCGGTGTCACCTTCCTGAGCCATCATCAAACCAGTGGCGCCGTTCTCACGCACATCGCCTGTGGCAGTGATAAAAGATTTGGCAATCTTATCCCACGGCGTATTTTTGTTGAATTCAGTCGTTAGATATTCTGCCATCGCGGGACCGGCGATTTGGCCGCGATCGTTGCTGCGACGGTAGAGAATGACGTCGCGCCAGTAGCGCGCCCAGTTGGCGCCGAATTGTTCATCCTCGAGCAATCGGTCGACGATGTTCGCTCGTTTGTTATCAGAGGGATCGAGAGAAAACGTCGTTACTTCTTCGGGCGTTGGGTTGCGGCCGATCAGGTCGAGATAGATTCGGCGAAGAAAAATTTCATCGTTAACGATCGCCGCGAGCGAAGCGGATTTTTCTTGACTCGCGGAGTACAACTCGCTGGTTAAAAGTTGATCGATTTGCCGTGCTGTTTGTTCTGCTTGTTTGCGTGGCTCGGTTGCTTTTGTCGAATCGATCACCGGTCGCAGGACCGTCGTTCGCACTGCTTTTGGCTCAGCGGCAATCGCCGTTGGCAGATAAGTATTGAGCAGCAGGCCTGTCGCTAAGATTGCAACAGAGCGGGGGAGTAATCGATGGATAAAACTAGAGAAATCGCTCATTTGCGGCTCCCGCACCCATGTTTTGCCATCGGGTTATTGGCTTTACGTGTGGGCTTTTGCTGCTGCTATGTTCAACCCCGCAAATCATCCTACGGTATTGCACGTCGATAAGATTTTCGCTCGACCAGATGTTGCTTAGAAGCAACCTTTGTTGATATTTCGCCACATTCCTCAAAAAGCAGCACCTCTCGCGGAAATCAATTCGGGCAGCGTAAGTCATTGTAGGGTAAGTTTAATCGTCACTCGGCACAACATATCGGATACGTGGAATTTCCCGAGAATTTTGCAGGTACATTCCTTGCACTCTTCTCGAAACGACTTGTTTTAAGACGGCAAGTTGCTAACCAAATTGGAAGGTCGTCGTAATAATTTCTCATGTTAAAAGTTCGAGAATTCAATACGATCGCAGACCTGTCCCACTTGAGACACACTTGGGCCGAGCTATTAAAACAGACCGCAGATGCCACGTGGTTTCATTCTCTGGAATGGCTGGAAACTTACTGGCAATTTTATGGTGATAGCCAGCAATTACGGGTACTTTTGATTGAAGAAGGCCACCGGCCGGTCGGCATTCTGCCTTTCGTGGTGATTAACGAATCGCGCCGGGTCGGTGCGGTGAAAGTGCTTACCTATCCTTTGCATGGTTGGGGGAGTTTCTACAGCCCAATTGGTCCCAATCCTGCCGCAACTTTGGACGCTGGCCTTAGGCATATTCAAGAAACGCCGCACGATTGGGATTTGATTGATTTGCGCTGGATTGCAAACGGCAACGATTGTGGTGCAACGTCGCAGGCATTTCATGCTGCGGGTTTTAATCATTTCGCCAATCTGTGGCATTATTCGGCGCAAGTTGAAATACAAAACGGCTGGGAAAGCTACTGGAGCACTCGAAAAGGAGCTTGGCGAAGCAACGTGCGGCGATGCCAGCGAAGACTTGCGGAACGTGGTGAGGTGGAACACTTACGCTATCGACCTTTGAGCGTGGTAGCCGGCGATGCCGATCCGCGTTGGGATCTGTACGATACTTGCGTGGAAATCGCTCGTCGCAGTTGGCAAGGCCAATCGAAAACCGGCACTACGCTTTCGCACGATGCTGTGCGTGAATATCTTCGCGCGACTCATGCCGCCGCAGTTCAAGCGGGAGCTGTCGATCTGAATTTGCTACTGCTCGATAGCCAACCTGTCGCGTTCGCTTACAACTATCATTACCAAGGCAGTGTTTATGGGCTGCGATCCGGCTTTAATGCAAACACTGCACTCAAAGGGGCCGGCACAGTGCTGATGGCACACATGATTGAAGATAGTTGTCGCCGCGGCGACAAGCTCATCGATCTTGGTCCTGATTATCTTGATTGCAAACGTTATTGGCTCACAAGACTACAACCGGCGTATCATTACACCCATTATCGATTCAGCGGCATGCGAGCACAGGCACTGCGTATCAAGCAAATCATTCATCAATGGATGGGTGGAACGTGGCTAAGTGGAACGCCGATTGAAAAGCACGTTCCGCGAAAGCGCACTCTTCAAAAAGCGAAGGCACGCTAGACCACTCGTCGTTCTGGTCGGTAAGAAGAGGCATGCCGCAAGTGAATTTCCATGGCTGCCGCGGCGGTAGCGGGAGCTGACCAGCCGGAAGAACAGGCTGGCGTCGGT